>JACDHC010000048.1 GCA_013821245.1 Candidatus Nitrosopumilus sp. | reverse complement strand
GTTTCCCCGGCCGAATCAAAGTGACCCAATGCAAGTTGCGTAGGCATACCACTGGTTTAGTTTAAAGGATTCGTAACATCGATCAAGATTTTTCCTTAAAACTCATATGATCAGCCATCTTTATTGCGTTGGAAGCACCTGACCATGATGCGGCCAACACAAGTATTTCTCCAAAAGACGAAGATTTTGCGAAGGTTTCAGACGACGCTTTTCCCTCTTGGCCGCCACCATGATTGCCAATCCCGTCAAGAACTCCTCTTTGCATGGGTCTGGTGTACCAATCTTTACCGTATTCCCAAGTTGTACCAATCCGGTCCCCAACCCAAGGCCTATCTCCACAGACCCTAAAATCCCAATTTTCATTAATACTTTAGAATGGAAACAATCTATCTTATAAGGATAAATTCCTGTTATGTTGGTTTCTGAAAATTGTATAAAAAAAACAAATAGGGCATTTGTAAATGGCATTACCATAATATGCAAAAATCACAAATAAAAACATAAGAAAATCAGAGATTAGTAATCTGATTCAATTCATTTTAAGCCTTGCAATCAAACATGGGTATTTAATAACACACTAGATCATTGCAAAAGATAAATGGGTAACAATCTAATATGTGCACCTTTAATAGGAATATAGCAGTTGATTTAACCACCTAATTGTTAAATAAACTTTTTAATTAATGTTCACAAGGAATGCAACATGAACATACCCATGATATTAAATACCAATATTGCAAACAATTATTTTACATTTACGATGTTATTCTTGTTTTTATTAGCAAGTCCATCTGTATCAACATATGCCCAAGTCATACCACATACTGGCACCGTAAAAATAATAACAGAGGTAATTAATGATGAGGGGGGCACAAAACAGCCTTCTGACTTCTCAAACTGTGTTGACACATCTGGTGCAAATAGCAATAGGGTACATTGCTCTTCGGGAAACGAACAGGGTAATTTTGTTACAAGCATTCCCGCACCTTTCAAGGTGTCCGAAGACCCCTCTACTCCACATACAGGTTATTCGGTTAGCTATTCTGAAGGTTGCTCAGGGTCTATAAGTGCAGGTTCAACAAATACCTGTACTATTACCTACAACGATACCTATTCCCCCACTATCCCAAATTTTAACACCGGAAACGGTCCAGCAACAATATTTTCACTGCCTCAAATCTTTGAGTAGCTTGGGGCATCTCATTCCATTTATTTGGCACATTTGTTAAAATGAATCGTTACAATGGAACATGAGTTAAGTTTTTGAATGGACCTAGATTTAGATTTCTTTAACTTTATATCAATATGGCTCTAATACACAGTCTTAAAATTTTACTATTGGTTAGACAAGGCCAAAATATCATTTGATGTCGTATCAAAAATCTTGTTATATAATTTATATATATTATATTTGTCCTTTTTATTATAATCCTTGAACAACGGTGATTCTCCTTCCCATGACGATTCCATAGCAAAAAAAAGAACAGAAATACTCTATGGAGCAGAAAATGCAGTAGGAAGGGGAATTTCTTTTATGAAAAATGTCAAAATCAAAATGGATATCACCTTTGATTACAATGCTCCATCAATAGTAATTGACATTCCACAGTACACAAATGGTTATAAGGATATCCTAAGAAAAGGTGCCAAAATTCGATGTATAACCGAAATTACAAAAGACAATATCCAATATTGCAAAAAGCTGATGGATCTAGTTAGTGAGTTGAGGCACATGGATAGCATGAAAGGAGGAATCGCAATTAACGAAAGTGAATACATGGCAACAACTGTGTTGCAAGAATCTCAGCCTTTAACAGAAGTTATCTATAGTAACGTTAAAGAAGTTGTGGATCAAGGTCAATACATATTTGACACATTTTGGAGAAACGCTGTTTCAGCTAAAAAGAAAATAAGAGATATTGAAGAGGGATTTGATTCTGTAAAAACAGAAGTATTGGAAAACCAGAACGAGATAAAAAAAGCAGTAATTGATTTAGCTTTAAAGTCTAACGATATATGTATTTGCACTACAATTGGAGGAATTAAACTGATTTATGACAACTTTTTAGATACATATAAGGAAGTATTCAAAAAACATAGAAACGGAGAGCACAAAGGGGTGAGATGGATAACATCAATAAATCATTTAACGGATATTGAGTTAGTCAGGTTATTTTTAAAAGAGGGTGTAAAGATAAGACATGTAAAAAGCATTCCATTTCATAGTTTCGCACTAAGCGATAAAATGTTAAACTCGACAGTGGAAATGATGAAAGAAGGGGGAATGATCTCAAGCCTTTTGAATAGTAATGATCGCCTGTATCTTGGGCATTATAACACAATGTTCAAAGAACTGTGGATAACAGGAATAGATGCAAAAGAACGAATTAAAGATATTGAGGAGAGTAACTTTATAAACATAGATATAATACCTAATCCAAGCGAATCATTAAAGTTTGTTTTTCAGATAGCCCAATCAGCTTCAAAAGAAATATTAGTATTATTGTCATCAACAAAAGGATTTTTACGCACAGAAAATTCAGGGGGCCTGAACTCATTAAACCAGATGGCATCTAATGGAATTAAGGTAAGGGTTCTAATTCCATCGGATTCTGCTAACTGGGATGGTGTAAACCCAATAAAATCAAACTATCATCACATTGAGTTTAAAAGTTTACAGGTCAGTATGCAATTTAAAATTGGAATCATCATAGTAGATAAAGAGAAAAGCATAATTTTTGAAATAAGGGATGATACCAAAGATAATTTTATGGAATCTCTTGGTTTGGCACTACACATTGAAGGAAAATCCACTGCTTTATCTTATGCTACAGTTTTTGACAGTCTTTGGAAACAAGCAGAGATGTACCAACAACTACAAACTCATGACTTGATGCGAAAGGAGTTTATAAACATAGCAGCCCATGAATTGAGAACCCCAATACAGCCAATACTTGGCCTCACAGAACTAGTCATGAAAAGAACAAAAGACAATGAGCAAAAGGAACTGCTTGGTATTGTAATTAGCAACGCAAATAGGCTAAAAAAACTGTCCGAGGATATTTTGGACGTTACAAAGATTGAGAGCAATTCTCTGGACCTAAACAAAGAAAAATTTCATTTTAAAGATATAGTAGTGGATATTGTTAGCATCTATAGAAAATGTTTGAATCAAAAAAATATTGAATTCAAATACTTTATCTCTGATGAGGATTTTTTATATGCCGACAAAAACCGGATAACCCAAGTCATATCCAATTTGGTAAGCAATTCCATAAAATATACTGGTAAAGAGGCACATAACGTCATATCTATAACTGTAGAAACAAAAGAAACCAAAAGTAACAGCAATGGCAACAAAACCATAATTATTAGCGTAAAAGACAATGGTGTTGGTATTGACAAAAATACATTTCCAAAGCTGTTTTCTAAATTTCAGACCACATCTTTCCAAGGTATTGGTTTAGGACTTTATATATGTAAAAGCATTATTGAGGCACATGGTGGAACCATGTCGGCAAAGAACAACGAGGATGGAAAGGGGGCAACTTTTTCTTTTAGCTTGCCCATCATGGTCAACAATTGCTAAACCGTTATGCTTGCCAATTTATGATTTGACAATAGAACTAATCTTGTAATGTAGTGTATGTGTAGTATCAATCTATAAATAAATTAAAAATCCGTATTATTTTTTTAATCTATTGTGGATACTTTTACAGGGCAATCGCTTTTTTAATACATCTCATTCAATTGTTATAAAAAACCTTCACTTTGTTATTCTTTTTTGTATTTCATTACAAAATTCGACTTATTCAATCAAGGTCATTAATATCAAGCACGGCTAGGTAAGGTTTTGATAATTTCTTTTAAAATCCCCAAACCTTTCTAATGGATTAATGAATAAGTTAACATTGTGTTTATTTCCATTTCCAAGGCCATTGTTGTTGTGGCACTTAACATCTTATTCCTACCAACGCAGAAAATTTTTTCTATGAAAGTCATTTTGAGTCATCGCTGTCACAATATGGTAGCAATACCTTTGAACAATGAACCGTTTGCTTCTCCTTAAACTACTCTGTACATCTTTATTTGACAAATTTGGTTTATGCCTCCTTTCGCCTAGATCTATAAGAATAGGCAAATATGTGAAATGACCTTATCGGGGCTCCGTATGACTTCGTGTTCCAAAAACTCCAAGACAATCCACCCTCCACCAGTTAGTTTCTCCTTTACCGCAATACGCCTTGTCTTATTGGAGTTTAGCTTTTCTCTCCAAAACGAAACGTTGCTCTTTGGCTCCCAGTAACATTCAACACATCCATGCCAAAAGCAACCATCTATGAATACTGCTGTTTTTTTTGGCTTTGTTGGTTAGGTCTGGTTTTCCAAAAATGGATTTGTCGTGAACTCTGTATCTCTTTCCCCTTTCCCACAGGAGTTTACGTATTGTTTTTTCGGGCTTTGTGTTTTTGGACCTAATGCTGGACATTGCCTTACTTCTCTTTTCTATGCTTATCCGGTCTGGCACAAACCATAAAATGACTTTGTGGCTTCTATGTCTTTCACCAGCATACCCTTGCATAACGTCATGCATACCGACCACACAGGAAAATGGTTCCCCTGAGCCCAAGGTTCAAAGCCTCGCCCATGCCAAAAAGGATTGAGACGGTCATAATTTAAATTCACAAAGTCAACCTTATAAAATCAAATATTTTTATTTCATTAATGAAAACCAATATTTAAAAAACTTTATGTCTACTGACATCTTTTTTTTAAATGATAACAATAACCCATTGTAAAATCAAAACATCTTGGCAGATATCGTTCCTGTTTTATACACTAAAACTGTTTTTGGTGCTGATGGTTTTTAACCATTTGGAGACAGACAACTCATTTAAGAAAGATATAGAGCATATTATTACAGGTACAATAAATATAGTCACAAACAATAAATTGATAATTTCAATAGAATTAGCAATTACCCACTTCTAACGCCATAAATAAATTGCTTCAGTATTTCAATTAAAGATTCAAGTTAGTAAATAATGCGGCCTCTGGTACTATTTCCATGTTATAAAAAAAACTACTTGCCAAATCAGCAAATTCAGTCCGATTTGACTTTGGCACAAAAGGCTAATGCCTATATTGGTTTCATACGTGAGACTCAATGGCAACTATGTGGAAATAAAAGCCATAGCATTGTCATCGTCAAGTATTTCCATTGACATTTCCCTGTATAAACTAAAAAGCATGTCACCCTTTGTATCATCTAGTTTGAGATACGTGCCAAGATACACCATTGTCGATGCGCCTTCGATTCTTGGATTACGACCGACAGGAGTAGAGTACCTTCCCGAAGCATTGAAAGGTTGTGGCTTAATGAGGAAATTAAATGCGGATTATTCAGGTCGTGTCCAACCATCTTTGCCATATGACCCAAATCGCGATCCTACAACACTATTAATGAATGCCAGCGCAATTAGGGCTTTTTCAATTCAGCTATCCAAAGTAGTCAGTGCTGAGATAGATAAGAGGAGATTTCCCATAATATTGGGTGGGGATTGCAGTATCATTATCGGTGCTCTTTTAGGATTAAGGATGCGTGCTGAAAGACATGGTTTATTTTTCATCGACGGTCATTCTGATTTTTATCAGCCCCAGGCATCCACCACGGGAGAAGTTGCCGATATGGATTTGGCAATTGTAACTGGCAGAGGCCCAGACATTCTCTCAAACATATCCGGACTCAAACCACTTGTTCGAGATGAGGATGTTGTATTATTTGGCTATCGTGACGCCGCACAATCATCCAGTTACGGAAGCCAAGATATAGCCGGCACCAATATGCTTGCCTTTGATCTATTGAAAGTAAAAGAGTTAAAAATAAACAGGGCAGCTTCTGTCGCCGTTTCAAGGCTGTTGAGAGATGAATTGGATGGATTTTGGATTCATCTTGATGCAGACGTATTGGACGATGGCATAATGCCTGCGGTTGACTACAGAATATCTGGTGGCTTGGATTTCTCTGAACTTAGCGAACTTTTGAGGGTTTTGATTTCATCCAGGCGAAGCGTAGGAATGTCGGTTACCGTATTCAATCCCCATCTGGATCTTGACGGCTCTATCGCAAGAAACTTTGTATCAAGTATAGTTGCAGGTTTGACGTAGGAGAATGAAAAGATGATTCTGTTTGTTTGGAATTGGACTCTAGTCCGAATATAAATCCCCCAGTACATTGGGCTTTATTGGCCCACACCCCATGTACCATTTTTAATGAGGATAAAGACATGTCCCAGTTTTGGATTGACATTACTTCAAGGTTGTTGTGACCTTTTCACCCAATCTCTTTTTAACTATAAAACAGAAGTTAACGGACATGATTATGCAAATTCAAATTTATGTTTAAAACTATCGATAGCAACAATACTAACATTCCTTTTTTATACTCTTGATGAATCAATAAATATTTTACCTAAACTAATTGCCATGAGATTCCATTGTTTCTAATGTAGAAGACTATTTAAACCTATTCTACAAGCTTGAGAATTTATTAACTTTTCTCTTTTTTATAGGAGTGGTATATTTTTATATGGGACTTTAGTTTGTCCATATCTGTAAATTTAAGGCCACAGTTTGAGCAGTCATATATATTTTTGTCAGAATGATATAACATTTGATGATGCATGTAATTTTCCACTTTATGAAACCGTCTGCCGCAATTTTGGCACCTGTGCCTTTTAAAAAAATTGAATAAATCCATATACACAAAATCAAAGATACACCATAAAATAAATTTTAATATAATGTTTCCCTTTCGTTTCCATTTTTGTCTCTTTTTTCTTTTGCAGATTCAAAAAACAATTATGACAAGCATCAAAAAGCAATCCGACGCCAATTATGGAAATAAATGGACCAGGTGCAACTCAAAATAAAATCTCTAGTTCTCTTTGAATAGACAAAGTTATGAACATTTATTGCAGAGTTTTCGCTTCTTAAATAAAAACCAAATTTTCTATTTAATGTGGTATTTGTTTTCATAACCTGTATATTTTGAGGGAAAAAAGGATCACAATAAAAATCCTTGAAGAGATGAAATGACATGTGTTTATCCAACCTTTGCATTTTTGGAGCCATGAGTTTATTTCACTAAATTGTGAAATTGTTTTAAATAAGGAATGTTTTAATCCGATTTTAAAAAAAAGATTATTATATTTAGTATTGGATGCTGTGAATTATTTTAGGGAGTCAATTATTTCTTCAATTGCCTGATTGCAATTTAGCATGCCTTTTTTCTTTGCATATTCTTCCAAAGCCCTTATTTGGTCGGGTGTAAAACAGATTGGCATTGAACGATTTTCATTATTCATATACTTACTTATTAATATACAAATATTAATATTTTATTTTTAGTTTTTTCTTTGGCTTTGACAGTTATACTGCCGTTTTATTTGAAATGGAAATTATAAAGAAACCACATGTCCATAAAATCAGATGTATATCTGTATTCATATGATAATTTATAATGAGATTCTAAAGGAAAAAAGTCTCTTTCATCACCACAATGCTATTTTCAACCTCATTGTTGAATACAACATTAACAACGGACATAGATGCCCAAACTAGTCATTTTTTAAATACATGATGATATTGCCTGCTGTGAATTATTGTCCTTGGCTCCATTGTTTCCATATTTAAAAAACTAGAATCCATATCCTGTGGTCAGATAACAATGCACGAAACCGGAAATTTATTCTGTTCAGTCTGGGTTTGATAATATACCTTTTTTTCAATTAATCCGTAAATGAGCACAAATGATAAACATTGTTTTGTGACTGTGAAATAAACGATCAGGTGAATAGTTACCTGTTACCTGTTATAAGAAGCAACATTAATGTATGAATATCTTTTCACAATGTTGGGGTTTTGGAAGTAAATGGAATAATCAAATAACAACATAACAGCATTTTGTTATCCAATAAGGAAACAACTATTTTTTTGGTAAAATGTTTATAATAAGAGTTTCCCCAACCTGAGGTTTTCCATAATTTTCGTATTTTCTTTTAGGCATCGTAATTGTTATATGTGTTTGTGGGTATGACTGAACAACTGTTTGAGGTTGTGCTTTCAGCATTGCTTCCATAATTGGCTGAAGTTGATCTCGCATCTCTTTGTCGGGAATAGCTCGATTAATTGCCTCAAGCATAAGTTGTTGTTGAGAAACAGGTTCTAACTCCATATCTTCCACTAAGGTAAGAGTAACAGAAACACCCGTATCATTCAAACCTTTGATTTTATAAATATTTTCCTGAATTTCCATTTAAATAAGATGAATGTATTTTTTTATTTAACTGTAATTATTAAAGTTATTGTCACAGTTTAATAACTTTTGAATATGTTTGTTTGTTCTTTATACCACTGTCATAATTTATAATTGTCTTAAGGTACGGCAAATTCATATAAAATCAGAGAAAAGATACAAATTTTTGCATGTTCTAATTGTTTCTTTTCACATTCAATTACCAGAAACCCCCTTTATCTGAACAATCGTGTTCCGCTCCACATCTAAAGCATTTTAGATGGCATACGGTCATCTCAATCATTTCGAATCCACATCTAATGCACAAGTATTGTTTTCTTTTATTTTCATCTCCATAATCACCAGAACTTGTCATTATGATAGTTACCTAAAATGTATAGGGTGAAATCATGGGAATGCATTTCATTTTTGCAGTCTATCAATGTTGATTTTCACATTGAAATCAGAGAGGAAAAACAAGCAAAATCAGTCTGAATCAGTGTGTTTCCTATAAATGATTCCATAAATCTTTAACTTTAGGTAATCTGAAAATATTTGATCCTGGATCTCAAAGTATGCATTGTTTTCAGGGGTTTTTTCCTCTTTTAAATACCTTATTATTTTCAAATGCAGTTCATTGATAAAATTGTAGACCTCTGCGTTATCAGATTGATAACTTGTAGAATAATCAAAATCTATATTATCCTCCATAATATCATTTATAAAACCATCCACCGTTTTTTCTTTCACCATTCCATATTTGAATTTAGAAGATTCACTCATAATCTCTTGTTGCAATTGTATAATATTAATGATTTTGTGTTAAAAGTAATCTCATAATCTAAATTAATAATTATTTTGCATATCATACTGAAAAATTCAATTAGTAATTTTTCAGGTTAACTCATCCTTTGAATAGATTTGTAAAATCAATTGTATTTATATACTGTTTATAGATTAATCTTAACTCCACCATTTTCTAATGACACTTGAAAAAAACACTTAACCATAGTAAAATCAAGTAGGCACTTTATAAAAATCATATTAAAGATTTTAGCCATTCTTGCTAAATTTTAACTCTATTAACAACAATCCAGTAACATAAAGAAAGATCATTGGTCCTGTAACAAACCACATTGAAACACCACTGCCATCAGGTGTTATAATCGCGCCAATAATAACAAGTATAATCATTATATATCTGAAGTTTTTTTTCCAGAACATTGATTTGACAAATTTGATTTTGGTAAGTCCCCACATTATCAAAGGCAGCTGATATGCAAATCCAAAAACCATGAGCATCTGCACGACAAACGAAATAAAGAGAGATACATCAAAAAAAGAAATAACTGTCATCGATTCCCCATATTTATATAAAAATTCGATTGTGTAAGGTATTACAACATAGTAGGAGAAAAAGCATCCCGCTAAAAAAAGAAATACTGAAGGTAACAGAATATTTTTAATAACCTTTTTTTCATGATGTTTGAGAGCAGGACTAATAAACGCAAACACCTCTGCAAAAACTATTGGCAAGGCAATAATTATTCCAGTTAAGATTGAAACATGAATTTGTGCAGAAAAAGCTTGACCCGGTGTAATTTGAATGAGATCAACATTTTTCGGCAACAAAGTATCTTTCATAAAGGAGATTATTTGAGATGAAATGTTATGGAGCATATTTGGATAAAGTATCAGCATCTTATAATCACCAAAATCAAATGTTGTGATACTCATGGTCATACAAATAGAGATTATTGCTATTATCGCAATTGATATTCTGATGATTCTTTGTCTTAGTTCTACCAAGAATGCTTTTCTTGAACTTTCACCAGATACCTTGCTTGCCATTTAATTGCCAATCTCCAAATCAGAATTTGCTGAATCGATATTTAAGATTATAAAATAATTTATTTATTTATTAATTTATTTATTTATGACAAATCTCGCCTCAAGCAAAAAAATAACACAATTAAATATGATATCATCCTTTAATTCTTTACACATGAATAAAAGTTCCATATTAAAGCAAAATATGGAAGATGAATTTGGCAGAACCGCAAAAAAATTGAGAATTTCAGTCACAGACAGGTGTAACATGCGCTGTGTGTATTGCATGCCTTATAACAATACCACCTGGTTTGATCAGGATAACCTTTTGAGCTATGAGCAAATATTTCACATTGTCACCTTATTTGCAGATTTGGGTGTTGACAATATAAAAATTACAGGGGGTGAACCTACAGTACGTCCTAAAATAGAAAACCTTGTAAAGTTGTTGTCGGGTGTTGAGGCGATAAAATCAATTAGCATGACAACAAATGGATTGTTGCTTAAAGATAAAGTGAAACAACTTAAAGAAGCAGGATTACAGAGTGTTAATATCAGTTTAGATACTTTTAGTGAATATAGGTTTAAATCCATGACTGGTATCGATGGTGGTCTCAAAAAGGTTTTGGATTCAATAGATGCTGCCCAAAGTGCAGATTTAAAAGTAAAAATAAATTCTGTGTTAATAAGAGGATGGAATGATGACGAGGTTACAAAATTTGCACAATTCTCAAGGGAGACCGGGATTATAGTTAAATTTATAGAATTCATGCCTTTAGATGGAACTGGAATTTGGAACTCCGATCTTGTTTTTAGTAAAAGAGAGATAATGGATATAATAAATAAGGATGTACAGAAACTTGTACCTTTAAATAACGATAAATCTGATCCAGCGAGGCTTTATGCTTTTGATGATAAAAAAGGCATAATTGGTTTTATTCCTTCCATAACAGAACCCTTCTGCAACAACTGTGATAGAATAAGGATAAATTCCGAGGGCAAATTATTTACATGTCTATTTGAAAAACAAGGCTATGATTTGAAATATTTATTGCAAAACAGAAAATCTGATAATGACATTAAAAAATTTATTCTTGAATGTGTAAAGAAAAAACCTGAGGGTATTATCAGCATAATTAAATCTAATGCCTTAAAACCTACAATGAATATAATGCATACTATTGGCGGTTAGATTACATATTGTTAAACTGAGATTTAGTATAAATCAATGCTTTGTTGCATAACTAAATCTATTTAGCTGGGATTAAATCAAACTAACATTTGTGACAGACTGGCCTTCCTATAACCGGTCCCTGGTAAGAAGGGGAGAGATTCT
>JACDHC010000207.1 GCA_013821245.1 Candidatus Nitrosopumilus sp. | reverse complement strand
TCTGCTTCCAAGTTTCAAAATATGGTAAAAGAGATGATGATGAAGGTATCATTGTATAACTTGTTTACAAGATTGGCTTGACTGTGATATATTTGATCTTAGAATAATTAGTTATGCAACAGAGCACTATGTTATACATTATTTATTAATGAGTATAAAAAATAACACAGCAATAGTTTTTACTATAGCAATCATTTTAGGTACAGGAATTGTGGTATCATCCAGTTTTAATTCCGCAGCATATGCACAGAATGGAAAATTCACTGCCAACCTTTCAGGTCAGGAAGAGGTTCCACCTACAAACTCCACTGCAACAGGTATGGCAGAATTCACACCATCAGGTGAAAGTGTATCATATAATGTTAATGCTACTGACATTCAAGGTGTAACAGCAGGTCATATTCATACAGGAGCACAAGGTGAAAACGGTCCAGTTGTAGTAACTTTATTCACATTTGACTCTGCTCAAAATCAGGTTTCTCAAAACGGTACAATTACCGCAGACAAGTTAGAGGGCCCAATGCAAGGAAAACAAATATCCGATTTAGCTAATGCAATGAAGAATGGAACTACATATGTAAACACACACACCGAACAAAATCCAAATGGAGAAATAAGAGGACAAATAATGAGTCCAACCTCTTAAATTTTTATAAAGCATCAATAGGAAAATAAAAGATACTAATCAAAATTAAAAAGAAATATGGATGTTTGTTGATGTCCATTTTTATTTAAAAACATATTAAATGTTTTCAGTATTATTTTCATCTTTTGGGAAATGAAAAATACATCTATAATGACGACATTAGGGCACACTCAACTATGTTTGACTATTATAATTCCTACTTGTTAAATTGTTTTATACACTTAGTAACCACTTAATTATATTTTATTTAGTAATTTTAATTATTATTTTTTTATATCTGGATTAGTCTTGACTTTTCCCCTTAATGGAATTCTTATTTGTTTCATATGAAATATTTTTGAATTTTTCTAAACATAATGAAAATTGCTCGTAAATGTATATAATAATTCCTTTTTTTTCGATGATATTAAATCAATTTTATAAAGAAATAAATTGTAGCGAGATGTTTAATATCCAGGGAAATATCATATTACTAAATGTAATATCTGGAGACAGGGAAATGTCGAAGATATTTCCACTACTAAATGATGATAATGTATTTTAAATGCTATGACGCGATAATAGGAGATATAAATTAGAACACTAGATTTTTTGATTAAGCAATGAAAGAAGATTATTGTTACTATTTAACACACAAAAGAGAAAACACAATATGCCAAAATTCTTTATGGATTTACTATTGATTAATAATTGAGTGCTTATAAAGTGTATCCCAAAAAAGTAATTCATAATCAAGAATCAATCCTGTAGCTGTATGTATATCTTTTTCATAATATGGTGAAATGATAGACGATAGTATCAGTTCGTTGGATTTATCGGTAAACTCTTTTGGCAATGCAGACGCAAAGCTATCTAAAAATACACAGGAATTATTATCAAAACCATAGTTCTTTTGTAACATAGAACTCATTTTACCGCAATTGTATCCCCAAACCGGAAGATCTGTAAGGAGAGCTGCAAGAATTTCAGCATCTGATCCATATACTGCAAGTTTTGTAAGGTAGTTTGTATAAGCCTGGCATCCTGATAGGGGTTCATAGAGATCCATCTTTCTATTATCAATATTCATCGCTTCTGCAAGGATCTTCAGATTTTCAAGACCATCTATCTCTGCATTCAGACAATCGGTAAAAAGTTCGCTGGTCATATCATTTGATGTTTTTGATACCATAAAAGCATAATTTCTTTTGTCATTTGCAATTATTTTGAGATCAGGACTGTCTTATGCATTTATCTTTTAGTCAAATGATGCTATTATTCTATTATTCTTACTATTTTCATTTCATGTATTCAGTGGATTTGTATATATAGTCGTTCTGGTTGATTTGCGACTGTAAAGATTTTGGATATTTAATAATGTTTGTACTGTGTGTATGGAATGTGTTGTTAAACATATTATAATCTTCTATCCGTTAGAAGAACGATGAAATTACTATGACTATAACATTTGCAGATGAAATGAAACAACACTCAATTAAAAGATGGCAAAAAATACTAAATCACAAATTTTTAATAGAGATTTCCAAAGATATTTTGCCTATGGATAAATTTTTATTTTATTTAGAGCAGGACAATTATTTTCTCCAAGTGTTTTCAAGATTTTTGCAATCTGCAAAACAAAAAACTACTGATTACCAAATGAAAGAATGGTTAGATGATGTTTACAAAAGCACTGTTGATTTTGAAATGAAAATGCAAAGAGAATTGCTTGGTACAATTTCTAGTTTTTCTAGTAATTCTGCTGTCACCAAGCAAAATATTTCTCCAACTGACACCATATTGGAATACACTCATTATCTATTGCAGATATCATCAAGTGGCACTATTAATGAAATCGTATCAGCCATGGCTCCTTGTCCATGGACATATCTTGAGATAGCTCAACTATTGTCAAAACACCATATCAAAAACGAGGCTTATAGAAATTGGGTACAGTTCTATTGCTCAAATGAATCGCAAAAGCAAGTGAAGGAATTAAAGCAATTTTTAAATGCTTTAAGTGAAAATGAGAATGAAAATTCCAAATATGTGATGAAAAATCATTTTGCTTTTGCGTGTAATTATGAATACAGCTTCTGGGACATGGCGTATAATTTGGGAGATAATGATTGAGGATTTCCGTTTATTTATTTCATATTTATAATATTCGATTGTAGTAAATTTGCCTCCGTAGCATCCATGAATCCGGAAAGAAAATACATATGTTTAGTAAAGCGCAGCCTTGTAGACCCAGGAGGAATTTTTATCTAAAGTTAATTATCATTTTTTATATTTAGGAAAATAACCAAAGTGGCAAAAAATTCCATACTAAAACTTAATAAAAAGTGTTTTATTATATCATGATTTTATGGTCAATCAAATTAAATAATCACTATTATCAATAAAGTACTGATAAATATTTGTAATATCCATATTATTCACGAGTTATATCATTTCTAATCCCCATGTAGAGAAAGATTTATCTGACAAATTTGTATGCGTTTTATATCATAAGGATAGGAATGAAAGGGATATAGCCAATGGAGGCATATGGATCCTTTTGCAATATGGCGACTTCTCGACTATAAGGCATCCCATGAAAATGTTATTCCTGTAATTCTAGATAAACATATTTCAAATAATATAAAAAGAGGATACATACAATTTGAGGCTCTGTTCATTTAAGCTTCAATTCCTTGTTATGAAAATCTGCGAAGAGATTCAGTTAATTAATCACGTGCTTTAGTTTGCATTTCTTCTTTTTGCAAGGAAAATAATCATCAAAGCATTCAGTTCTGTCCTTGATGTACTGCATTGTACGTTCAATGATGCTTTTCTCATAAGGGGAATGGATATGGTGCTCCACCCTCAGGAATCTGCATGCTTGTGGGTACCATGTTCCACCGTCAGTCGAAACAG
>JACDHC010000047.1 GCA_013821245.1 Candidatus Nitrosopumilus sp. | reverse complement strand
ACTTTATTGTGCTTCTAACCTATTGTACTAAGTACGGTAACTTTCATTTTATATTTTTTTGTTCTATCCTTGAATAACTTCTGTGATGTCCAATTAACCTGCACATGCCTCACAGGCACAAAAGCCAAATTCATCTATTTTTTTCTCACAAAGTGGACATTTCTCATTGTATTCGATTTCCCACATGTGTTTTCCAAACAGTTTAAAATGGGTGTCAATTTCTATTGGTACTGCAGAAACTAGCTCTTTTTTATTTTCATCTGTTTTTGAGTCCCTTTTGGTGATTTTCAACAATTATATTATATAGTAGTCAACGGTGAATTAAAAATATTGTTGTTATTTGTTAGCCATTGAAATAAAATAAGAATAAAAGTTACTTTGATTATCTTATTTTATTGGAAAACCATGGCCTTGTTACTGTTGATAGGGATTACATTAAAAAAATAATTAAACCCCGAAACATTCGGTCCAGAAAGGGAGAAAATGGCATTGTGCTGATTGTTGGTGGAAGCAGGATATATCATGGAGCGCCACTTTTATCATCAATTGCTGCATTGGTAAGCGGAACGGATTTGGTGTATACTGCAATTCCAAAAATCAATTTGGTTTCTTCAAGAATGTTTTCTCCGGATTTGATATTTATTCCATTACCTGATGACAAATTGACAATGGGTTCATCTAGAAAATTATTGTCTTTGATGCCTAAAAAACCCCATAGTGCAGCCATTGGGATGGGGTTAGGACTATCTAAAATTGATTCTCTTTGTTTTTTAATAAGAAAATTACTTGAAGATAAAACAAAATTGGTATTAGATGCTTCATCCCTTATCCCGGACATTCTACAGGAAATAACTAACACAAAATCCATAGTTACTCCACACGCAGGTGAGTTTAAGAGACTTTTTGGTCAAGACCCTGGACAGTCCAAATCTGAACAAATCGGTATTGTTTTGAGAAAAGCCAAGGAATTTGGAATCGTAGTTGCTTTAAAAGGATACCTGAATATAGTTTCAGATGGCGAGTCATTTTCAGTCATCGAAAGGACAACCCCATCGATGACCGTCGGGGGAACAGGCGATGTGTTATCTGGGTTGATTTCGGGTTTTTTAACTAAAAACAGCCCCTTTGAATCGTCAGTTTTGGGATTGTTTTTCAATGGGGTGGCCGGTTATAATTTATATAATAAATTAGGCTTGCATTTAATGGCATCTAACTTTTTGGAGGAGCTGCCTTTGGTTATGAAAGATTTTGATAAAATAGATTAAATGTTACTTAACAACTTTTTGCTGTCGCTTATCTTTGCCATGTTTTTTTCATTATCGTTCCATAACTCATTGAATTGATTCTTTATTATGGACAAAAAAATTTCATTTGAGTGAATCAATGAGGATTTGGTTCCGCTGTTATCTAAAATCAACATGTGATAATTGTCGAAAATGAAAATATTTGTTGTGATTTTTGAATATTTTTTTTCTATTGCGTTAGGGAGGATTTTGTCGTCATACTCACATTTGTTATCAAATATTATTCTTACTCTTGTGCCATCTATAATGGTCTTTACTAATTCGTCTTTTGAATTTACCAATAAATTGTTTCCCCATGGGTTTATCATGGCATCAATGGATTCCTTGGATTTCTTAACCAGATCTATTATTTTGTTGACTGTTGAGAATTGATTTAGGACAAAATATTTTTTTTCTTCAATTCCCCTGTTTCTTAACCCTTCTTCATTAACTTGTTGCAGGTTCAAAATGGTTTTTCTTAATCCATTTACTTTGTTTTCATATTTATTTAATATGTCGTTAAAAGCTTCTTGTGGTGAAATCGATCTGCACAAAAGGGGTTTTTGATAATTAATCAACACTAGCTTTTTTCTTTCAAGTTTCTTTAATATGGAATAGATTTTAGTTCTGGGCACGGTGGAGCTATAAGCTATTTCGGTAGCGGAAATCATTCCTTTTCCCAGTAAATTATAATATACTGAAGATTCGTATTTTGAAAGTCCCGCCTCCTCAAGGCCTCCTAAAATCTCATTGTTTTCTATTTTTTCTTCAGATATCACTTTAGTTGCAATAACTTTCTGTGGTAGTAAGAAGTATAGTCAACTTTTTTATATTAATGATTAAAAAAAAAGAAACAAAACAGATCTGTTTGAATTTGTGACGATAAATTTTAGTCTATTTTATTTTGTTCTTTAGGTAATAACTATTTACCCTGTGTTCTTTCAAAGCACCTGTAAACATATGATAAGAAAGTAAAAAAATGACACTGGCACCACAGGAATTAGAAAATACTGCGAGTAAGTATGCTGCTGAAGCAATAAAACTCGATTCTCAAGGTTCCCATTCTGTTGCGATTCAATCCTATCAGCGTGCTAGCGAGGCTTTAATAAGGTTGGTAGAGATTTACCCTGAATACAAATTAAATAGGGTGTATTTGGAAAGAGCTAGCGCCTATCAAAATCGAATCAAAGCTTTACAAATGGCAAATGGAATTATGGATGATGAGTCCCAAAACGCTAGGGAATTTGCCACCATGATAAGCAGTAAGAATATGTCAATAAACAAACCATCAAATGGACTAATCAAAAACAACAACTCTGTCTCCAAAAATCCAGATAAATCCTCCTTTTATCCTGCAAACGGCCATTTTAACCATAATAATAACCATAACAAAGATCCTTCCAACTTATCCGATGCTAACAAAACATCCGAATCAAATTCAGGGTTTGAAAACCTGGTTCTCAAAGAGAAACCGTTGGTATCTTGGAATGAGGTTGTAGGTTTAGATGATGCAAAGAGGGCCATCCGGGAATCTATTGTTTACCCTACCAGAAGGGCTGATTTGTTTCCTTTAGGTTGGCCACGGGGGATATTGCTGTTTGGCCCACCGGGATGTGGAAAAACCTTACTTGCAGCTGCAGCTGCAGCTGAAATACATGGTTATTTCATTAACATAGATGCTCCGTCTATGATGAGTAAGTGGTTAGGAGAGGCTGAAAAAAACATTTCAAAATTGTTTACCTTTGCAAGAAAATTGCACGAAAAGGAAAAAGTCCCTATTTTGCTATTTATAGATGAGATAGATTCTTTGCTTGGTACTAGAAATGGGGAAGTGGGTGGTGAGGTTAGAGTTAAAAACCAATTTTTGACTGAAATGGATGGAATCAATGACAAATCCAGAGAGTCATTTCTTTATGTAATTGGAGCTACCAACAAGCCCTGGAGCTTGGAATCTGGCTTTCTAAGACGATTTCAAAAAAGGATTTATGTGACATTGCCTGATATGCTCTCTAGGAAAAACCTTTTCAAGCAATATGTTTCAAAATTAAATAATGACTCGTCTTTAAAAATAGATGAATTAGCTAAATTATCTGAATCATACAGTGCAAGTGATATAAAGGATATATGTCAATCTGCACAATTAAGAGTTGTAAATGAGCTGTTTGAAACCGGTGACCCTTTGGATGAGTCTGTGGTGCCTCGAGCATTAAATCTGGTTGATTTCAAAGACCTGATTAAGGTGCGAAAACCGAGTGTAAGTTCGGATATGGTAAGGGCGTATATGCGATGGAGTGAGCAATTCAAGGCCCTCTAATTTCTCTGTTTTCTTCCTTAAACCTGAGAATTCCATCAGTTATCAATTTTTCGGCCACGCTTTTGTTTTTCCATTCAATAACCTTGACAAATTTGTCTTTTTCCAACTCTTTGTAATGTTCAAAAAAATGTTTTATCTTGTCCAATATTTCTTTACCCACCTCCTCAATGTCATTAATCTTGGAATAGCTTGTATCGATCTTTTTGTCTGGAACTGCTATTATTTTTGAATCCTTTCCTTCTTCATCTTCCATTATTAATACCCCTATTGGTTTCGCTCTAATTGTAGATAACGGTAAATATTGATCATTACTTAAAATTAAAACATCAATGGGATCCCCATCCTCTTCTTTTGTTCGGGGAACAAATCCATAATTAAATGGATATGTCATAGAGGTAAACAGTTTCCTATCTACAAACAGAATACCTGTTTTTTCATCTATCTCATATTTGATATTACTATCTTTTGGTATTTCTATTACAGCGTAAATATCGTTAGGCGGATTCTTTCCCGAGCCAATACTATCAAACTGATTCATGCAAAATTTACAATATTGTTTGAATATAATTCTATGGTTCCCTTTGGTATGTCATTTTGTTATATGTGTTGCATTATGTAATGTGGAACTTCATTCTATGGGATGATACCTCGGTATTTTATTTGATTATGTTTTTAACTGATTCATTGTATCTCTTAAATTGACAATTGACACTACCAGATAAATTAGCTCAAATAATAATTTCCAAAAATATAAAGATTGGAATAGCTCGGTTCAAACAATAGCATGGATTTGGGGGATAAACTTGATCTCAAACTGATTGAAAAAAATATGCGTGAACACTATCAGAATTCACAAATAAAAAATATCATCAATGGTTATCTCAATGACAGTAATAACTTTTCTAAAATCATTGGGTTTGTAGAGGGGCCTCCTACTATGAACGGGGAGCCCCATATAGGACATTTGAGAGGCCGCATAATAAAGGACTTTTGGTACCGTAAAAACACACTTGAAAAAAAAAGAATTATTTTTAGGGCCGGTTGGGATGCCCAGGGACTGCCAGTCGAGTTGCAGGCAGAAAAAGTTTTGGGTTTAACTGGCAATAAGTTTGAAAATTTAAAAAAGGTGGGAATTGAGAAAATAGTTGAAACATGCAAAAAGATTATCCTAGAAAATAATAAAAAATGGATAAATACGGACAGTTTGCTCGGCATGTCATTTGACTATGAGAATGCGTATTGGACATTTACTGATTCCTATATAGAGAGAGAATGGATGTGTGTTAAAAAGGCGTATGACAACGACATTTTAAAAGAGCGCTTTAGGGTTGTGGCATATTGTCCCTCATGCCAAACTTCACTTAGTAATTCGGAAATTAACCAAAGTTATGAGCAGGTGGACGATCCATCCCTTTTTTACAAAGTGCAATTGGAAAATGAAGATATTTTTTTAATTGTTTGGACCACAATGCCTTTCACAATGGTTACTGATGAATTGGTAGGGGTAAATCCCGGAGCGAGGTATGTGGTAACTACTGTTAAAAATAATGACCGATATGAAAAATGGATAGTTTCTGAGAGCAGGCTAACTACTATCATGTCCGAATTGAAAATATCTGATTATGATGTTATACATACTTTAACGGGTAAGGAACTTGAAGGAAAATACTATATACACCCTATTGTTAGCGGTATACCTGGATTGCATGATCTGGCGTCAAAGAAATTAATCCATTTTGTGGTTGCAGACGATTTTGTTGATACAACTACTGGAAGTGGCATAGTTCATTTGTCACCAGCAAATGGGGAGCAAGATTTTGAAATTGCGACTAGGCACAATATACCTATTTTTGTCCCTATAGACGATAAGGTCACATTTACCGAAAAAACTGGCAAGTTCAAAGATCTTTTTGTTAGGGATGCTGATGAATTGGTAGTTAACGAAATGCGTAAAGTTAACTCTGTTGTCAAATACGGTAAAATAAATCACAAGTATCCAACTTGTTGGAGATCCCATCACAAAGTTGTGTGGCTGGCTAGAAGGGAGTTCTTTTATTTGATTGATAGGCTTGATGATAAACCAATTGATGCTGCAAACAAGGTAAATTATTATTATGATCAGCCAAAAAACAGGTTTATTGAAATAATCAAAGAAAAAGTTCCATGGTGCATATCTCGTGAGAGGTTTTGGGGAACTCCGTTGCCAATATGGACTTGTATTGCATGTTCGGCTAAAAAGGGATTGTTTTCTAGGGCGGAAATAATTGAATCTGCCATTAGTCTACCCGATGGCGAGGATTTTGAATTGCATAGGCCATGGATTGATAAAATACAAATTGTTTGTCCATATTGCCAAAACGTAATGAATAGGGAGTCTTTTGTGTTGGATACTTGGCATAACAGTGGCAGTGCGCCTTTCGCATCTTTAACTGATGCGGAATATGGTGAATTGATACCTGTTGACTTTCTTACTGAGGGAATTGATCAAACAAGAGGTTGGGCGTATACCCTATTGATGCTAAACATTATTTTAAGCAACTCATCCACATCTCCATTCCAATCTTTTTTATTTACGGGCCATGTATTGGATGAAAAAGGAAACAAAATGAGTAAAAGTGTGGGTAATGTTATAGAGGCTGTCTCACTCTTAAACGAAAATTCGGTGGATTTGGTTAGGTTTTATTTTATGTGGAAGTCTTCCCCCATTGAACCGATTAGTTTTAGCATTAAAGAAATGGTAGGCAGACCCTATCAGATTATCAGTACGTTATATTATTTGCATGTATACTATAAACAAAATAGTGAATATGATGGGTTTAAGTATGATGAATCTGATTTGCAATCGATTTTTTCTAACGGACATCTGGACACCCCTGACATTTGGATACTAACCAAACTAGACAAATTAATTACTGGTGTTACAAGTCTCCTTGATGTTTGCAAATTCCATGAGGCATCCAGGTTAATCGAGGAATTCGTTATTACCTCACTAAGCCAAACCTATGTTCCACTGATTAGATATGATTTGTGGAACGATGAACTTAAGAACCAGTCTCGCAGGTTTGCTATATATGCTGTTCTATCCACATGTCTTAAAAACATTGATGTCTTATTGCATCCGTTTAGCCCATTCACAACAGATTTTTTATATTTGTCGTGTTTTAAAAAGCACGAAACCATTTTAATGGATGGATGGTCCAATAGGCAGTTTGTAAAGACAATATCAAACAACGATATAGAATCTGCCTTTGACATTGTCAAAGACATCGCATCAATGTCTTTTTCTGTACGAAATAAATCAAAATTAAAGAGAAGGTGGCCATTGGAATCAGCTTATCTTTATTGCAAAAATACTGATTTTTTAAAGATAAGTGGAATTAAACAAATTTTACTTGACCAGTTAAATATTCAAAACCTTTCTGTACATAACATAGAGTATGAAAATGTCATTGATAAAATTTTAACTTTGGTGGAAAGGAATGCACCTGTCCTTCCAAGAATTGATATTAACAGGAAAGTAGTTGCAAAAAAAGTAAAATCTGAAATAGGCCTGCTAATAGATGCGTTTTCTAAGATGGATGTTATCCAATCTCTGCATGAAATAAAGGGAAATGGGTTTCTTACTTGTAACTACTCTGATGGCAAATCTATCCAACTAGGTGAGCCTGATCTTGACATAACATATCTGCCCATTGAGAATTATATGTATATTGAAAAAGAGGGAATTTTGTTGCTAATTAATGTATCTAGAAATGATGAATTGATAATGAGGGGTACGGTGAGAGATCTGTCAAGGAATATTCAACAGTTAAGAAAAGAGTTAGGTTTTAATCCAACTGAGATACTCTCATGCGCATACATATCAAATATACCTGAAGATGAGGCTCAACAACTGAACAGGTATTATGATGACATTAAAAATTTAGTTAGGGTAAATGATGTTGTTTTTTCCCTAAACGCTGATAGCAAATTTGATTATAAAACAATTGATATAGATGGTAAAGAAATTAAGATTTATATCCATTAATTTTGGTAATTTTTATAGTGATGATTGCCAGTGGATGTGGGCAAAGCAAATGATAAATTGATTAAATATATTAATAAACATTGGTTAAAAAGTCAATAGTTACGATCATTGTTATAGATAAATTATTTTATAAATATTAGCCAAGTGAAAAAAGAGAAGGGCCTTTGTAATGAGAAACAAATGTCATTTGACGATTTTTTAATCAATAGTTTTAAAAGTAAACTGGAGGATCTGTCCCTAAACCTTTTAAAAACCGGAACCGGAAAGCCATTGATTCTTTATACGACGTTATTAGATGAAGATGATGAATACGGTGAGCAAGAATTGGCTATTATTAATGAAAACTTTGTAGTGATTCAGGTCATTACATTTGGAGGCTTTGTGCCCCTAGCAGTTCAGCACCAACGAGTTTTTACGTTCGAAGAGTTTTCAATATGGGTTTTTAGGAGAAGTACTACCTTGTTTCTCCAATGCCTATCTACCATAGATGAGGCTCTTGCGTCAATCAATAGATGATGATGGATATTGCAATGGAATGATCCTCATCATTGTGTCATTGATGCAGTAAATGAGAAATGATTTGGCAATATTCTTAAATTGCAATCGTGTGCTTTTATTTAAATTACCGTTTTTGATGCCTAGATAGCAAAGTGCCGTTGTTATGGCCAAACTACATTCTTTTGTTGGTTAAAACCATCAAGTATAAATATTTATATAGTCAAAATAAAGTTTTTTATTGTTATTTATAGATGTTGATCAAAAAAATAGATGATGTTGTGTTATGGATGTTTATGTAGAAGATAGGCCTTGGGGAAAATTCGAAAAATATATTGAGAATGAGAAATGTACTGTTAAGATTTTGTATTTAAAGCCAAATTCAAAATTAAGTTTGCAATATCATAGCAAACGTGATGAGTGGTGGAAAGTGATTAACGGCTCGATAAAAATCCATGTCAATGACGATGAATTTAGTCTAACAGAAAATGATTCTTTTTTTATAAAAAAAGGCTCAAAGCACCGAATGATAAATTTGGAATACCCATCAATTGTTTTGGAAATATCTACAGGAGATTTTGATGAAGGTGACATAGTACGTCTGGAAGATATTTACGATAGAGTCTAAACAACATCACTCCTCTTTATAGTATTTGCTTTCTAAAACCGTTATTAAAAATAAGATAACGAAATACAAATAAACCCCTCAATGATTTTTATCAATTATGAGTGCAAGTAAAAAGCCACACTTGAATTTGGTGGTTACAGGTCATGTTGATAATGGTAAATCAACCACTGTCGGTCATTTATTGGTCGATCTAGGTGTTATTGATCAAAGAACTATAGATTCATTTGCAAAAGAATCTGAAGCTACAGGCAAAGGTGACACTTTCAAATACGCCTGGGTGTTGGATAGC
Source organism: Candidatus Nitrosopumilus sp. (assembly GCA_013821245.1). GTDB lineage: Archaea > Thermoproteota > Nitrososphaeria > Nitrososphaerales > Nitrososphaeraceae > Nitrosocosmicus. Next base: position 2,460 of record JACDHC010000047.1, on the reverse strand, counting down.
ATAAAAGATGAAAGGGAAAGAGGTATTACCATTGATTTAGCTTTTCAAAAGTTTGAAACAAACAAATTCTTTTATACCTTAATTGATGCTCCAGGCCACAGAGATTTCATCAAGAATATGATTACAGGTGCCTCAGAAGCGGATGCGGCTATCTTGGTGGTCTCAGTTAAGCCCGGTGAGACGGAGGCCGCAACTGAACCAGGTGGCCAGGCCAGGGAACATGCCTTTCTTTCTAGAACCCTTGGTGTGGGTCAAATTGTTGTTGCGTTAAATAAAATGGATGATGCAGGTTATACTGAGGCCAGGTTTAATGAAGTTAAAGGAATAGTGGAAAAAATGCTAAAAATGGTCGGATACAACACCTCTAAAGTCAATTTTATCCCTGTTTCTGCTTGGAAAGGCGATAACCTGGTTAAAAAATCAGCAAATATGCCATGGTACAAGGGACCCACTTTAGCTGAAGCATTGGATTCGTTTACATCTCCTGAAAAACCAATTAACAAACCATTACGTATACCTATCCAGGATGTGTACTCTATTACAGGTGTAGGAACAGTTCCTGTGGGGCGAGTAGAAACAGGAACTATAAAATCCAATCAAAAAGTTATCGTTATGCCCGCAAGTGTATCTGGTGAGGTCAAGTCCATAGAAACACACCATACCCAAATGGACTCTGCTGAAGCTGGAGATAATATTGGATTTAACTTGAGAGGTGTGGATAAAAAGCTTATTCACAGAGGTGACGTAATTGGGAATGTTGACAGTCCACCGAGCGTAGCAAAAGAATTTGAGGCCCAGATAATTATAATTCACCATCCAACCGCAATGGCTCCTGGCTATACTCCTGTTTTGCATGCTCATACGGCGCAGGTAGCTGCTACGTTATCTGAGTTTGTGGCAAAAATTGACCCAAAAACCGGTGGAATAACAGAAGAAAAGCCAAAATTCCTAAAGACTGGTGATGCTGCTATCGTACGAATAAAGCCGGTTAGACCATTAGCTATTGAAACGTTTAAAGAATTTCCAGAAATAGGTAGGTTTGCTCTAAGGGATATGGGCACAACGATTGCTGCTGGCATAGTTAAAAGCATAACTGAAAAGTACGATGCAAACAAAAAGTAAAAGTGTGAAAATAAATGCCTCAAGAAGCTAGAATAAAACTAACAAGTACAAATCTGCTAACCTTGGAGAACGTGTGTTCTGAAATAAAAGATATTGGGGAAAAAAACGGTATAAAACTAAAGGGACCGCACCCCTTACCTACAAAGAAAATGCATATTACAACCAGAAAAGCGCCAAATGGACAAGGGACAAATACGTGGGACAAATATGAACTACGTGTGCATAGGCGCGTTATTGATTTAGGGGCGGATGATAGATCAATACGACAATTAATGCGATTAAAAATTCCAGAAGATGTGTATATTGAGGTGTCACTAACTCAATAATAATCTCAAAATAGTTTTTCAATAGTTATTCAAAACAGTCATCACATATCCTGGTTAGACATCAAGTTTGTAGAATTTCTTACCGCGTCTTTTATTTCGCCTATTATACTGTCTATCTTGTCCGGATTTGATTTTAATCTTCCGCCTGCTGCAAACTTGTGACCTCCACCCTCCAATAGTTGTTTTGCGATTTTGTCACAATGAATTATTTCGTTATTTCTTCTGATGCTTATTTTGCCTTCCTGGTTATAGTAGAACGCAACATCGGCTTGTGTTTTTTTAAAAACTTCTTCTGAAAAGAGGCTAATTTGCAAATACGGGGAGGTGGGCACTATACTTATCTTAATCCCGTTTTCTATTTCAACTGTTTTGATTTTGTCAAATATGGACTCTTTTGCATGGTCTCTTAACTTTGAATATCTATAGTAGTCTTTTTGCATTTCTGTATCCCATAGGGTTCCTTTTGAAATTTTTTTTGCTAGTTCTGAAATTCTATGATAAAAATCAGGAAAAGTTTTGTAAAAGATGATTAACTCGGGCAATGGTGGAATTTCCATATCCTTGGTAAAAAAGTCGGATGTGTGGGCTAATTTTGATAACCACTCTGCGACCGAATTGTCTTTTAAATATGTGTTATACATCAAATCGGATGCGCATTGCTTTTCTGTTTTGTCTAGGATCAGGTGGACTGATCCGCCTTCAATAGCTGATTTTATTGCCATCTCTGACCACGGGTGGTGATCAATCCATGTTATTGACCATTGGTTGGATTTTAAAAATATAAAAATCTCCTTAAAAAGATCAATCATGTCATCGTTTAATCCCAAATCCGATATTATTACCTGTCCACTTTCTTGTGTTGTAATTATTTCTTTGTATAGGATCTCTGAAATCCTTAAAAAATTCTCTTTTCCATAGCTGGTGAAAAAAGTTTTGGCTTGGGGAAACCTCATTAGAGCAATTGATGCAGAAAAAATTCCATCAACGTCTGATTCGCGGGAAATTATGATTG
>JACDHC010000206.1 GCA_013821245.1 Candidatus Nitrosopumilus sp. | reverse complement strand
GTGTAGAAACAAGTACAATATCAATTGACATGTATAGTAATTGAATAAAGATCGGCATTATTTAGTGTGCCCTAATGCAATATATTCCAAACTAACATCAACATTGACAATTGCAACCCTACGGATATATGGTTAAATAAACCCCTTGGGAACATTGTTAGAGTAATGGTTTTCATTGAAGATGGGGAAGGTGTTTATGACGCACCAATAGACAAAGTGTGGAAGCTTACCCAAGCACATACCACAGATTGCGCCAGCATCCATCCCGGTTTCAAAAACATCATGATTGAGACGGGGGGTGAAAATGACTTTATCACCACTTGGGAGGAGGACATAAACGGTCAAACAAGAAAGATGAAGGAAAAGGGCACCGTTTTCTACCCATTAGGCGTCGCATATGAATTTTTAGACGGTCCATTTGTGGGATCAAAGTATTTTGTATATTATGTTCCCCAGGAAAATGACAAAACCAGGGTGATAATGGCAGGAGACTTTAAATCAGCACCAACGGATCCCACCGTTGATGACGAAGGGAAACTTCGTTCTATTGTGTTATCCGCATTTGAAAAAGTGTTTGATGAGGATCGAGCATATCTAAAAAACATGGAATAGGCGACATTTATTATTTAGTGAAATTGGATTAATCGACAGGTAAGTACTATTGTTGCTTATGTTCGTATCTGTTGGGGGAATGTATCGCAAGTTAAGCAAGCCACTGCTATAATCCAATTGAATTTGTTATATGGTTTTTGTCTATTTTAGCAAGTTCTCTTTTCCAAATGTTTCAATATACATTTCACTTGCGATAAAAAAACAAACTTTGGTTTTACTGTCCTTTTCGTTTGTTTTTTACATATTTTTGAACCGTCCATATTGGGCATTTTTATATCAAGTAATGCTGTATAGTATTAGTTTGAGATGAACTAAGGTGATGCTAAAACTGGATATTGGGAGTGTCCACACCAAAGCATTTTCGATCCAAAAGCATACTGAAAGCCAATGTGATATCAGTTTCCTCATCTGCAATTGAAATTTACTTTATTTTCTTACGTCAACTTCCTTTTTTCATTATTCTGCCCATAATCTGTCTTGTTGTTATTATTTAATGGTAACCTAATGGTAAATGTTGCACCTTTGCCGCCAATATTGTTTTCTGCCCATATCTTTCCCCCATGTGCCTCAATAATGCTTTTAGAGATATACAATCCAAGGCCAGTTCCATTTATGGACTTGGAGGCAAATCTTGTAAATAACCTTGGAAATATCTCCTCAGATATGCCAATCCCAGTATCTTTTATCTTTACCAATACGTGATTGTTAAAGGCAAAACCGTTGCCGTTGGTTTCATCCATATCTACTTTAATGAGGATATGGATAGAACCTTCCTTTTCTATAAATTTGATGGCGTTGTCTATTATGTTTGAAATAACCTCGGATACTCTTTCTTTATCTGCATTAAGAAAAACGTTTTTTTCTTCAGGAAATTTGGAGAACAGCTTTATTTTCTTGGTTGTATCTATCTTTTCCAATTGTTGCCTGTAATCTGAGATTAGAGAATCTAACTCATGAATATCAAAGGTATCTTTTCTCAATATTAGTTGCTGACTCTCAATTTTCGTCACATCTAAAATATCCTTAATTAACCGCTGAAGCCTTTTGGCATTTCTTTGAATCATGTTGCCTAATTCTTTATTGTCCGGAAACAATGGCAACAAGTCTGCAAATGCCAAAATGGCCTGTGTTGGTGTTCTTAATTCATGAGCTGCTATGTTGATAAACTCTTTTTGCATCCTGTCATTTATTTTTAAATTTTCGTTTGCTTTTTGAAGCTCCTCATTTACATTTCTAATGTGTTCATACAGTTCTGTTTCTAGCCATAAATTTTCAAAAATTGCGACATAGGATAGTACACCGGGTTTACTGTTGGAATAGGTTGACAACCCAATAGATTCTTCAAAACTCTTTTTTGTATCATCCTTTAGTTCTACGACTAACGAAAGTTTTTTGTCTGTGACAAGAATTGTGGATTTTGGGGCAGAGTCTACCAAAGGCTGAATATGCCTAATACTGAAAAAACCATCTAAATTGTGGTCACCTTGTGATGAGATCTCTTTGGATTTGGCTTGGGAATGTTGATCGATTAACATAGTTGAAGAGGGGGGCATGAGTATTCTTACTTTTACATTGTGTTTTTTTACTACCTGTTGCAATATTTGTAACATGCCTGCCTTTTGTTGTCTGATGAATGCATTAGGTGTGGGTAGGAGTAGCAATATTTCGTTACTTGCGTTCTTTATCATATTCTTGTATAGTTTTTTGGTTCTGTTGCCATCGTAAACAACCTCTATTCTTACAGGCTCCAATTCTTCTTCGATTTCCTTTATCTTTTGTTCTGCTGGTATTGCCTTGTTCCACAAGGTTTCAAATAGGTATTGATGTGATTCTATTACAGCCTTCACATTGCTATGGATTACCTGAACTAGCAGTTGTGCTTCTCTCATTGTTGCAGACGCTATATACTCCTTTTCACTGACGGCAAAATTGCCTTTGATTCCCTCCAAGTGCCTTAGTTTTCCTGCTTTCAGTAATTCTTTACTGAAATTGATATTGTCTTTAGTTATTTCGGTAATAAACCTTGATTGACTGTGCCTATCATTAAGTCCAAACATTGCCCCCCTGAAAACCTCTACCCCCATAGCCACAGAAGGCCAGGTCTTGTCTGCACAGATATACATTTTCTTTTCGGAGTTCTGAAGGATGTTTAGTATTGTGGTTGTAGCCGATTCTATTCCAAAAGAGACTTCGGTTTTTTCATTTACGTGCCCAATCTCCATTTCCTTTATCTTTTGTTCTGCGGGTATTGCCTTGTTCCATAAATTTTCAAATATGTATCTCTGTGCGGCAGCCATTTCGTTGACACTGCTTATGATGGCGTGTGATAATGGACTGTTCTGAATTGATACTACATGAAGTAAACATTTCTTTCCATCCACTATTTTAAAATTGCTCCTTACGCCATCTATGTGACGCACTTCTGTGACTTGCATCATTTTTTCGCAAAATGAAATGTTCTGGTTTGTTATCTCAGTAATTATCCTTATCTTTGCTCCCTTTGATTTTAGCTGGCATAATCCATTCCACAAAGGTTCAATTAACACATGCATTGGTAACTCTATGTTGTCCATGCAGCCATCAAGCGATTCATTGGTTGATGCAAATATTTCGAGGATTTTATGAAGGATTTTGTCATTATCGTAAAGGACTTTGGTATCTTGGTCATCGTTTATGCTTTGACTGGTGGGATTATTTCCAAAATTGGACACAGATCAAGAAAAATTATTAAAACTAGTATATAAAAATATATATATGTATATATGGTGATGCGTGAGAACAACCTCGCAAACCTTGGCTTTCTGTATGTAATTTGCTGTGGCGTCCGCGTTGATTTTGCAAACCGATCATGAACAGGGATCTTTTGGTTATTTCGTTTTCCCTTATTGTGTGCATTGAAATGGAATTAGTGACATAATAACCTTGACAACCAGATTC
>JACDHC010000205.1 GCA_013821245.1 Candidatus Nitrosopumilus sp. | reverse complement strand
TTTATTCGGATCATTGAAATTATGTCATAGTGAAAAACTAATGGATACAAACAATAACTCACTATCAGTAGCCAAAACTAATAATCTCTTTTACGATTTTGAAACTGGGTTTTTTATAATGTTGTATGTTGATGGGGGGGTTATTGTCATGTCAATTACTTGCATGACGTAATTGCTTGTTACCCTGATGTGGTTTTTTGGTATATATTTTTTAAATGATGATTGTGATTATCACCAATAGAGGAATTAGCATTCAAGGGCGGGTGGATGTTAAATTGTTAGCCAAAAAATTATCATTTACAGGTGAGGTTGCGTTAAATGTCATCAGGCTGTTGTCTATGGGTGAGGTTGCGTTAAATGTCATCAGGCTGTTGTCTATGGGTGAGGTTGCGTTAAATGACGCCGGAGTTGCTGCAGCAGGGGAAGGATTATAGGTTAACCCTATAGAGATGATTGCTAAAATGATAATTATTGAAATATTTGTAATTGGTGTATATTTTGTTCCTTTTCTGGAAAAATTGTGTTTCTTACCTTTCACATAATGACATTTAGGTGTGCATTGTTCAATATGGTGGTTTTTTAGCAATTCTCTTTTTTTTCTTATAGCATTGTTGTTGTATATTGTTAACATATTTGATTTTGTTGTTTTACTTTCCATAAGTGAATTTGGTGCGGTGAAATAGAAAAACATGTTGGATGTGTTTTATGCTTACTTACTTACTTGTCCTTCTTGGTCAAAAATATTGTTAATACTGCAAGGCTCATAATGAAAGAGCATGGATAGTGAAAAAGATTTACCCTGAGTTGGAATGTAATGTTTCAGCCGATTGATAACTGTAATCTTGTTTTCCAGATTTACGAAATATCAGGTTTTGAAAAAAAGCCGCAATGGCATTAGTGAATTTTGGCTAATGTTTAAGGGATAAAGGATTGTTGGATGTGATGTTTCCATTTATGAAAATAGGAAATTTCCCCCATTACTGGTCGTTTGAATTGTCTTTAGAATGATTTGTTTGCATGCTTGGCCATAACCTTGTAAGCATTCCTGGTAGATTGTTATTTATCCAATCTATCATATGCTGTTCGTCTTTTAGGTTAAGGGACAATGATTCTAATGTATCGTAAAACATGTCACCTCCTGCCTTAGCTTTCTGTATAAGCATGGTGTAGCATACGGCTTCTGCATTTTCTACAATCAAGTCCTCTTCTGCCCTTTTTAGTTCCCATTCTTGTTTGGTCATAGAATTCGACATCATATTCCATATGATATCAGGGTATACTGGCAATGGTAAACCGGATTTTTCTTGAGTGGGTTCCCCGCCCATATCTTGGATTATCTTTTGAAGTCTTTTCTGGTGATCTGTGCTTTCGTGTAAATGCTGTTGTAATTGTTGCTTTATCTCATCAAGTCTGCTTTCTTGGATTCTGGTATGCAATCTCTCCATTCCTGCATTTTCTATTGCTAAAACTGCGTTCAGCTCTAAAACAAATTTTTGAGTGATAGCATCATTTGGATTCTGTTTTGACATGGACAATTGTATAATTTTCGGTATTAACATTTATTTTTTATTTTATTTGTATTAACGTGAAAACCATTCAATTAATTGGTTAAAGATTTGGTTTAAAAAAAATGGTTAAACCAAATTGAAATGGGGTTTAGATGCATATTCTGTAGGTTGAAAAATAGGTAACGGGCCTAAATTAGATTTTGTAGCCAAGATCAAAGCCTTCGGGAAATTCATGCAAGGAAATGGAAATAGCGTTGTACTTGTCAAGCAATAGATAATTTTTGTAGATACATTGGAGGATTGATCAAACCTGATTACCTTGTAAACTCTATCTACTAAAATAAGTTTTAATGGGTTTGGTGCATTATTGGCAAAGATGACGTTATAGTTCGTCTCGTTACTTGTCTTGATGTCGCCTACAACTAAAATTGAACAATTCTTGTAATTATTTTAAATGTGCTACAAATAAGATGCGTTGTCTGTATTCCTATAAAAATATCACGGACGTAAATTCAAGTAAACTCTATTACCCTCTATTAATATGCGAGATACTATTGTATGTTTTTAGTAATAAAAAACAAGAAGTTACCGATTAAAATAACAATTAAACTTATTAGATAGAACGATGTATAAATGTAATGGGAATAATCGATAAAATCAAATATAGTTTGAAAAAATCAAAAATAAAAAAAGACAAGCAAATAGCTGAATCAACATAGTTTTGTTTATACAATAAGTTCGTTTTTCATATGTATTTTTAATAAATCGTCTGAAATTATTATTGATGTAGATACAAAGTCTATTACTATTTTTATATTGGTATTGTAGACATATACTTATTGACAGAATAAATATGTGGCACTGATAACAATATGCTGATATAATGTCCGGGGAAGATGCTAATATCAAAAAACAATTATCTGAATCTGATGAAGATGTAACAAAGAAAATAGCAGTAGAAGGCGGAGACACAGAATCTATAAAAAGGGGTATTGAAGCAAAAAAAGTGAAGGATAAGCAAAATGCAGGCAACGATGCTGAAGATCTAGACAATGAAGTTAAAACCGATGATAATGCTCCAAGCCCTACCTAAAGCAAAAGCAAATAAAATGTCTGATTTTGATTTCTATGATGCATAGATTCTTATAAAAGATTTACAATTATACATTTTTTAGTGGGTTTTCCTATTTGCCGTCTTTTATGTGATGGGTACAAAGACATTGGCAATGGCAATTGCATAGTCTTTCCAAAAATCAGTTACGGTTAAACAATTGCGAATTATTTCTGTTTGGTTAGTGTTGCAAATGGCTTTTAACAATTGAAATTTTATGGTTCATTATCGTGACCTGTGGATATGCTTATCATTGAAATTGTTTAGAGATGTGGTTAATTATGCTGATCAATGGACGGCCCATTTTGTTCCAGAAGAACAATGACAAAGGTAAGCAATCAGGGATGCCTAGTTTACCTGTATAATCATTTTGCGTAGAAATTTAATCTAAAATCCATGAAGTATAAGGTTTCTTAATGGTATACTATGTTAAGCAAAGGTAATATAATTGCAGAATAAAAATTGATTATCCTTGAACAGTAACTATTTCTTGGCAGTCATAGCTGCGCTTGCAATGTCTATGAGTCCTTTGACAATTGGAAACACATTTGCAGATCATGATGATGATGATGACGGTGATGGCAACGAAGCCGACCAGGGCATCTCACAAAAACAAATCTCAAAGCAAAACAGTCTCTGTGTATCGGCTGGCGACACAAACTTTTCATGCAACAACCTTAGCGGCCAAAACCAAAAAAACACAGGTGACAATGCCGCAGGCCAACAGGACAACGATGACGGAGACCATGGTGACGGTGGTGGTGGCAACGAAGCCGACCAGGGCATCTCACAAAAACAAATCTCAAAGCAAAACAGTCTCTGTGTATCGGCTGGCGACACAAACTTTTCATGCAACAACCTTAGCGGCCAAAACCAAAAAAACACAGGTGACAATGCCGCAGGCCAACAGGACAACGATGACGGGGGCCATGG
>JACDHC010000046.1 GCA_013821245.1 Candidatus Nitrosopumilus sp. | reverse complement strand
AAAAAAACTTTATACAATATAAATTTATACAATCTATATTAATATTACATCCGAATAATGGTTGAGTGTGGAACAAAATCGAATAAACGTGAATATGTGCATTAATAAAACCGCTATGGTGTTACTCTTGACATTGTTCTTGGAAATAACACCACATCTTTGATGTCCTCAAAACCTAGTATCCATCTTAAAATTCTCTCTATTCCAAGCCCAAATCCTCCATGGGGTACTGAACCATATTTTCTAAGATCTAAATACCATTGGTAGTCTTTGGGCTCAAGATTGGATCTTAGAATTCTACATTTCAATTTCTCCAAATTGTCTTCTCTAATTCCTCCACCTGAAATCTCTCCATATCCTTCCGGTGCCAATAAATCAACTGCCATTCCAGTTTTTGAATCTTTATCGTTTTGTTTTACATAAAAAGGTTTAATTTCTAATGGATAATTGATGACAAATATGGGATTATACTTGTCTTTTGTTAATTCTCTCTCTGACTCTATATTCAAATCGTCACCCCATTCAATAACACGGTTTTTGTCCCCGTCTTTGATTTTGCAATCTTTGGATTTGAGTATGTCTATTGCTTTGTCATAACTCATTTTCTCAAACGGAATTGAAATTCTTTCTAGTTTTGTCCTTGAATTTGTATTCAAAAAGTCTAGTTCTGCCGTATTGTTTTCTATAATCTTCTCAATTAAGTTGAAAATTAGTTTTTCTTGAATGTTGATAAGGTCATCAAAGGTTATCCATGGTGCTTCTGCTTCTAGATGTGTAAATTCTGCAAGATGCCTTATTGTCCTTGATTTTTCTGCTCTAAATGAGGGTGTTATACTCCAAACTGGACCCAAACAATAAATCATTGATTCTAAATAAAGTTGGGAACTTTGTGATAGATACGCTATATCATCAAAATATTTAACCTTAAATAATGTGGACCCTCCTTCTACCGCACTTTTAACTATTATTGGGGGGGTAATTTCCATCCAATTTTCCATATAAAACCAATCCCTTGAATATTTTAACAAAGAATTTCTAATTCTCCCTATGTTAATCATTTTTCTGGTTCTTAAAGACAAATGCCTGTAATCTAGAAGTGTTTCTTCACTTTGGTATTCACCTATTGGGTAATCTGTTTCTGCGATATTAAACAATGCTATTCTATCTACCTTTATTTCGTATCCATCCTCTGGAGCCCTGGAATCTTTATTTAATATGCCTGTAATTTCTATCGATGATTCTATAGTTAAATTTTCACATAATGTTGAAGGACATACAATTTGGATAATATCGCCGCGATCGTCTCTTAAGATGATAAATGTCTTTTGTTTTTGTTTTCTTAATCTATGAATCCAACCCTTTAATGTGGTGGTTCTTCCAATATTACCCTCGGTTTTCAGATCTGCTATTCTCTTAAACAATGGTTATACAATAAAATATTTATTATATTTTTATATCTGTTATATAAATAAAAAGCATAACCTATAGCCATGAGTTCTGCGGATAAATGTTCTATGGTGTTGTTTCTTGTGTTTTTAAGCATAGTAAAAGAGTGTCTTTAGGACTGGGTTTTTCAAATAAATGGGGTCCACAACTGTCAAATCAACTTACCCGTACAATATATTTAAAATTCTTGATGTTTATTATACAGTTTTATAGTCGTCATACCTTTAACATCAAACTGTTCGTTTTGATGGTTGATATCGTCTATAAAAAATTATCAATACCATAAAATTATAAAAATCACTAAAACATACCTATTAGTCTAAGTGTTGCTCTGTTTTTATTTTTTAAATTTGTATGTAAAATGGATAAAATGAAAAATCGAAGTCGCCTAGAAATAATAGCTATGATTTTAGAAACTGTCGGAGATAGTGGTGCAATACAAGCTAAAATTATGTACAAAGTATACCTTTCTTTTCTCCAAATGAAAGAGTATTTGTCTCAGATAATGCAGCATGGATTGATCATTCATGATGATCGAGCTCAAATTTACAGAATAACCGACAAGGGACGACGATTTCTAATATTATATAAGCAAATGACTGAATCAATTACAATGACAAAACCTATATTGTAACCCTTTTTATTTGGTATATATAGGTATTTTTGTCTTGAAATATAATTTATAAATCAGCTTTTTTTTATATGCTGTTGTGATTTTCGATACTGGTATTTTACCTGGAGAATTATCCAACAATTCCTTTAAAAAGATCATTTTACAAAAAAATGAAGAAATAGTGGTTGGTAAAATAAATAATAAACTATTTGCTTTTAATAATGTATGCCCCCATAAAGGTGCATCCTTATCAAAAGGAAACATACATGGCGATAATATAGTTTGCTATATGCATGGTTATGAATATAATGTATTTACAGGGAAATTGGAAAACATGAAATCATGGAAAAAGGATGATACTTGGAGGGAGCAAGTATCATCTTGGAGATATTCCGACGATTTAAAAATTTATAATATTTATGAAGAAAACGGAAAAATATTGATAAATCTAACCTAATTATCTTTTAATTGGTTTTGTCCTACTCTGGAACTGAGTCGCAAACAATCTTTCCGTTTTCTATTTTAATAAATAAGAATCTGTTGTCCTTAAAAATTAAAGTTAGTTCGTTGTTAGTGTCTTCAACATCTAGTAATTCTTGCCCTTTGATTCCATCAAACTTAGCCATGTGAAAAAACTATTGTGAGTTATATTTAAATTAAGTTATATTTCTGAAACTTGTTGATTTGTAATTTCTATTTCTTCTACATTTGATTCTTTTGTTATTTGATTTTTTTCTATATATTCATGCTTTCCCCATGATACGTTAATTGTAACTGATATCTTGTTTTTCCCTTTTTTTAATTTGTCTGTTCCTATTTCTAAATCTTTTTGGAAATCAAACAATAAATTTTTTGCTTCCACTTCCTCTAGAGGATAAAAAGGGCTTTCTTCTTTTACAACTGTTATCCATACCCTGTGCTGAATCTTGGGATTTCTGGTCCAAAATAAGATGGCCTTTCTCAATAACTTTTTTGATTCTATGATTTGCCCATTATTTTTAATATCTAGGTTGATTATTAATCTTAGTATGTTATCATATTTGTCATAGGCTTTTTCCCAATTTTTCTGGGTAAATATTTCTCTTATCATACCTTTGATGCTGAAGTTCAAGCTTAAGGCAATTTTATCACCTGTTGATTTTTCTTGTGATTTTTTTAAAACTACGTTATTGATAAAACTTTCATCTTTATTCACTTTAGACAATTTATATACTGAGAAGGTATCATTTATATCCTCAATATGTAGTTGTCTTTTATATATGCATGCTGAAGTTACACATGCAAAGGATAAAGAATTAGAATTTAGGATACTTGATGTAGATATTTCAGTTTTATATATTATTCAACACGAGATACAAAAAAATGACGATGTCAAATTTGCCGGAGTAATACTAAAACACCCTCTTATTCGAGAATATATGCTAAAAATATTGACTACTAAAAGTGATCCACAAAAATCTCTTTTTGAGTCTGTTGATTTAGCTGTACAATATACAAATGATCTTTCAGGTATGTTAAAATTAACCTTGGGAAATTAAAATTTAAATTAGTTGGATGATAATATTATAATGATAGTGGTAGTGATTATTAAATGAAGTTTTGTCCGAAATGTGATACCCGAATGAGAAACAAACCCGAAGAAAAAATACTAATATGCGTAAAATGCGGACATAATGTTGATAACGAAGTATCAAGTTCTGTTAACTCGGGCAATATTGTTGAAACTGTTTCTAATTATGGTTATTCTGAAAACACTTTAAAAATAATGGATACGGATAAACCTATAGAAGCCTTACCCACAACTAACATCGAATGTCCCAAATGTTATAATAATTTGGCGTTTTGGTGGATGTTGCAAACAAGATCTGCCGATGAAGCTACTACTCAATTTTACCGATGTACCAAATGCAATCATACTTGGAGAAATTATTCATAATTATGATTATCCTGATTCTGAATATTCCGTCTTTTTTGTTATTCAAATCCATTTTCAAAATCGGTCAAAATGAATAATTTGATGTTTTCAGCAAAAACAAAGTCTCCTGACCAATGGAAGGTAATAACTTCAGCTATATCTACTTTGGTTGATGAAGCGACATTTGAAGCGACTGCAGAAGGTATTTCGTTTAGAGGTATGGACCCTTCACATGTTGCGTTGATTGATATTTTTTGGCCCAATTCTGCATTTGATAGCTATAAATGTGATTCTGAATTAAAATTTGGTGTCAGAATTTCTGAATTTTCTAAATTGATTAAGCGCACCGATAAAAAAGATGAACTTGAAGTGTCCATTAGCGATGAAGATATGTTGCAAATAAAAACAATTGGTAGTTATAAGCGAGAATATAAAATGAGGCTTATTGAAAGCGCATCCGCTGCTGCCACCCCATTACCTAAACTATCTTTTAGTTCAAAATTGGTATTATCCTTGTCTTCTTTTGATAAAATTTTATCAGACATAGAGGTCGTTTCAGAATATGTCGAAATTTCCTCCTATTCTGATAAAATAGAATTTTTGGGAAAAAGTGATACTGGTGAAGCTGACGTAATTATGGAGCCCAATAGCGAGGGTCTAGAGGAAATTGAAGTCAAAGAAGATTCCAAAGCAACATATAGTCTTGATTATTTGTTAAAGATTGTAAAATCTATAAGTTCAGTTGGGGTATCTGCCGCAATTGAATATTCCACTAAAATGCCAATAAGACTTGAGTTTAGAATAACAAATATCGGAAGAATTCATTTTTATCTTGCACCTCGAGTTCAAGATTGAGAACTATGATAACAAAAAAGTAGAATAAGAAGATCTTGAGTTGAGATTTACAAAATAAACTTAAAATAGTTATTAATACTTTAGTCTTTTTTAAATTACAAATAGATACGTATGAAAATAATAATGAAATTTGGTGGTTCCGTTCTGAATGAACCATCAAAATTAAACAAGATCATCAAAATATGCGCGTCCTTTAAAAATACCAATGGCGTTAAAAATGATATAGTTTGTGTCGTTTCTGCTTTATCTGGTGTAACTGATAAAATTTTATCATTGACCGGTCCAATAATGAAAGGCAACCGTGATGCAATCAAAATCTTTGTAGATGACATGAGAATCATTCATATAAACTTAATAGAGGAAACAATAACAGATAAAGTATTACGGCTTGAAGCTAAAGAAATTGTTTTAGGCATTATAGATGAATTTCAAGATATATTAGATGGTTTGGTTTTAATTTCGGAAATAACTCCACGCTCATTGGACCATGTTTTGTCTTTCGGGGAGAGACTATCCTCTCCAATCGTTTGTTATTCTTTACGCAATGAAAAATTAAAATCAGAATATTATACGGGTAAAGACGTTGGAATCGTTACAGATTCTAACTTTGGAGAGGCAAGACCTTTAATGAATACCACCAAACTTAGAGTAAATGCCAAACTTCTTCCATTACTTCAACAAGACGTAATACCTGTTATAACGGGGTTTATTGGTACTGATCAACATGGGCATATTACAACATTGGGTAGAAGTGGTTCTGATTATACAGCTACCATAATCGCGTCATGTATCAATGCAAATGAGGTTTATTTATGGAGTGATGTTGACGGCTTGCTTACTGCTGACCCTTCGATAGTGGATAATGCTCGGGTACTTGATGAGATATCATTTACAGAAGCTGCTGAAATGGTTTTGTTTGGCGCGAAGTATATTCACCCAAGGGCTTTGGAACCTGTTATGGACTCTAACATACCTTTGAAAATTCGGAATGCATTCAATTTATCACACCCTGGCACGACAATTACACATGATGTAAAAATTTCTGATAATTATATCAAATCGATAATTGCAATAAGAAATACAGCTTTATTGGATGTTGGGGGTGGAGGCATGGTGGGATCCCCCGGCACTGCTGCTATTATTTTTGATACCCTAGCTAAAAATAAAGTCAATATTATGATGATTTCTCAAGGTCCGTCAGAGTCTAGTATTTCTATGGTGCTTAACAAGGCTGATTTAGGTAAAGCCATTGCGTCCTTAGAGCTAAAACTGCTTGGCAAACTGATAAAACATTTGAGTGTCCAAGAGGATGTATCGATCGTCACTGTTGTGGGTTCGGGTATGCGTGGAATTAAAGGAATAGCCGGAAAAATCTTTACTTCTGTAGCGAAAGAAAATGTAAATGTAATAATGATTGCACAGGGTTCATCAGAATTAAATCTGGCATTTGTAGTCAGGGACGTAGATTGTGATAGAGCTGTAAAATCCCTTCATAAAGAATTTGGTTTGGATAAAACACAATAAATGATAATCTTGTTTTCTCTAATCAATAACTTTATTATTCTTCATTAAATGTGCATAAGTGTACCTTTCTCTTCTCTCTTTGTACCTAATTTCTTTTTATTGCTGCCTATAATGCTAAAGAAAAAAATAAATGAAATACATTTAGTATTTTTAATATGAGCTTGGGAAAATTATTTGTTGTTGGTGTGGGCCCTGGTCATCATGATCATATGACCTTTCGCGCTAAACAAGTTATAGAAGAAAGCAAAATCATTGTAGGATACGAGACATATGTTTCCTTGATAGGTGACCTCATTGAAGGTAAGGAGGTATATCGATATCCGATGACCCAGGAAGTTGATAGAGCTAATCAAGCTATTGAATTTGCTGAAAAAGGAAATATTGTGTCATTGGTTTCTTCAGGAGATCCAGGAATATATGGAATGGTTGGTTTGATATATGAGATATTGGCAGAGAAGGGTTGGAAAAAAAATAATGGAATTTATGTTGAATGTGTTCCAGGGGTTTCTTCCCTTAATTCCTGTAGCGCATTAATAGGGTCTCCTCTAATGACTGATTTTGCAGTTGTTAGTATGAGTGATCTCCTTGTGCCATGGGAGATAATTGTAAAAAGAGTCGAAGCAGCTGCATTAGGTGATTTTGTTACTGTAGTTTATAATCCATCTAGCAAAAAAAGAATCCATCAATTACAGGATGCTAGAGATATATTTCTAAAATACAGAACACCTGAAACCCCTGTAGCTATAGTTAAAGGTGCATTTAGGGAAAGCCAATCGATAGTTATTACGAATTTGGAAAAAATGCTGGATTATCCTGATATGATGGGCATGATCACAACTATTATTATTGGTAATTCCTCATCTTTTAATTATGATAACATGATGATAAACCCCCGTGGTTATAGATCAAAATATCAATTAATTAAATAAATTCTCTCTCTTTTTTTTAGTTATCTATAAATTTGTTATTTTATTTATCATTATAATAAATTGTCTGATACTGCTTTTACCTATGGTAATGTTATATTACTCTATTGTATTTTTGATAAAGATAAAAAATCTGCCTCCTTATTATCTACTTCATCGCCATCACCTAAAGAAGAAAAAGAAGATAAAGGCCTTAATCGTGATCTTATAAATATTCCCGACTACATCATAGGAAGGGTAAATTTATGTATTGAAACTTTTAATGTCATTATGAATTCCAAACCTGATAAACACCATACCTCAATTGTAATAATATCTAAAAACGATCATACCAAAGAAATTAAACAAAAATTAATTGCAGGCGATATATCGGAGCAATATTTAGAATATGATGGTTCTTCAAAAAATATTGAATCTGCTTTTAATCGTGTCCTTAATCAAATAACAAAGCTTACTAATCCTCCATGTATTTATTTTATAGGCTCCGTTTGGCAAAAGGACATTTTTGATTCTATAGTTATTTCAAAATTTAAGGGATATAAGGTATTGTTTGAGGGTGCATTAGATAACAGGCCATTTGATGTTGTTCAAAAGGAAAAGCGTTTGGAAGCGCCAAAAAAAGGATCCGAACATTATAAGCGGAAAATAACCAATAAATCTATTGATGCCTTATTAAATTATATTTTTCCAAAAAATAAAAGCAAAAACAACATCAGTAAACCATAATATTTGATTTTTTCTTATTGTTGAACTTATGTTAATTGGAAAAGTTTAATATCTGAACAAAATGATATCAAATATAACGCGGTCATCGTCTAGTTTGGTTAGGACACTGGCCTTCCATATACAAAGTATGGAGAAAGCCCGTAACCCGGGACCTTGTTTACATAACAAATAAGGCGGGAATTCAAATCCCGGTGACCGCATTAACAATGGGAGTTCATATACTTCCATTGGTTTATCTGTTATACACAAGTTGAATGCAGTAGCTGACAATTATATAATAAGCCTAAAAGCCACACGCACAGCTATTGATATCGACAATGATGTTGTGAGATGCTTTGTCTTTAAATTCGCCTTGGAGCCTAAATCCCAAATTCGGGAAAAAGATAAAGGAAAAGGAGAGTTGTAAATACCTGTCAGTTAAGATTTCGACTCTTTTAAACAAGGTTAACTCATTGGAGAACAAAGAAAATGCATCCATCATAATGGATTTCTACAATTATGTGAGTGAGAAAGACTCTTCTGAAAATCACAAAATCAACAACCTAAAGGTGATTATCGATTATGCAAGGAACCTTGGGAATGTGTGTTTATGTGATGTCAATAAAAAAAGCCAAGTTACTTCCTTTTTAAATTCCAGGGTTAAAGACATATCTACAGACCCTGACAAAAGATGGATTACCACTTGGAATCACTTTCTTAACAGACTAAAACTGTTTTTCAGGTGACTACACAACATGCACAAACTATCTGTTGATGGTAATGACAATGATGATGCTTATTGCAAAGAAAGATCTTTCGAAGATTGGACCACTCCGGAATTTATTCAAATAAAGCAAAAGCCAACCAAACGTCTGAGTCCCTATACTGAAAATGAAGTTTGGGAACGCGATGAACTGTTGACCATATTAAAATATGAACAATACAAACGCAACAAAGCTATAATTTCGTTGATGTGGGACCTTGATGCAAGGCCGCATGAAATAACTTTACTTAAAATAAAACATATAAGACTAAGGGAAAATTATGGTGAAGGTGAGATTCCTTATCCGGCAAAAACCGGCTCTGGTGCCATATTACTAATGTGCTCATTTCCTTATGTTCGAGATTGGCTAAATGAACATCCTTTTAAAAATGAGCCTGATGCAAGGCTGATATGTAATTTATTTAACGGGGCTCCAATAAACCCTAAAACTCTGGAATTTAATGAACCAGCTAAAGCAATGAATTTTTCGGCTATTGGAAATTGGAGAAATAAAGGATAGGTCCGAAAGAGAAAAATTTGAATATCTGCTGAAAACAAAGAAATGGAATCCTTATTGCATAAGACACTCTGCAATAACCGCTACTTTTCATGGATAGGCAGTCATATTGGCAAGAGACCCCAACCAACCTTTACACAAAACTAACAGATGCAATAAACAACTCAAAACCGGACCTAATGCGCAGTGGTTTATGGCCCAAAGCCTCCAACAGGCTAATCCCAAAGATAAACGAGGTCGCGCCCAATCTGAAGGAGAAAGGCATTGAAATCACCACGGGAGAAAAAGACAGTGAAGGAAACAGGGTCATCAAGATATGGAAGATGATGCAAAAAAAGAGGATGAGCAATAAGGCAAATTGCTGTTTACCGATTTGTGTGTTTTGATGTTGGCGCTGCAGAATCAAGTTGCTCCCTAAAGTCACCATCTTGTGTAGACACATTGAAAACACAACTGTCAAACGTTATTGTTTAATATTAGCAACATCGTAGTAATTAAAGAAGGACTAGACATGTTTTCGATCATTTGACGGTTGGACGGTATTGACGATTGTTTTTCATATCTTCTTGTTAGAACTGCACCTTAAGGCATCCTTCCCTTCAAGTTTTAAAAATAACTGTCCTATCTGTCAAACTATCCAAATGCAACCAGCCTTCTCAAATACATAATATCCATCATAATGCATTCCACAGCGAAAAGATCCCATGCTTCTTTTTGTGGTTGCTGTGGCCAAGATACCGCACTTGTATAATATGAAAATTTCGTATGGCTGCAGTATTATTTTCAGATAGTAGAAGCAGGATGCTATTTGATCGTATAGTCTCGCACCAATAATGATGAACCCTATAATATGCTCCAACCACCAAAGAAGATTTAAAAGAGCAATGCCTGCAATAACAACACTATGGCATACCTTCACCTATTGCATATTCTTGAGATATGCCCTGTCCTCTTCAAACACTTTTTCAAAGGTTGACAACACCATGGAACATAGTCTTTCGTCATCGCCAACAGTAGGATCAATAGATGGAGAACGGAAATCCCCCACTGCCACCACATTGGTTTTGTTGTCTTCTCTTGGATAGGTCATTTAATAAAGTAAACTATGGGGTTGCACCCTAAAACCACTGATATGTTTGTTAGTCAAACTTTAAACTTGTCGATATCAGGAAAAGCGCTAACATCATTGATTTGATATATCTCCACCTTTGGCTCTGGTATTTTGTTGTTTATCATATATGGCATTAACCTACTGCTTACAAAACTGTTCAGGTCCTCTTCTGACTCCCATACATTAGCCACATGAACGGTATTGCTCGTCTCATCAAATGCTGCTGCATGGAATAATGATCCTTTGGGATGTTTGTGTTCCCAGTCTACCCCTTTTCTTAAGGTTTCGTACATCTGTTTCGTTATATTTTTCCCAGTAAAAATAACAAGTATTGGCAATACTGTTTTTACCGTTATTTTGTTATTTAAGATTTAAGAAAATTGGGCTCTGCTCTGCCGAATTTGGTGGCTGATGACATGGTGCAATTCAGACACTAACGTAAGATGCCAACTATTGAGTGACGACATTAATGAACTAAGGTTTTATAATTGACTGTGATATCCATCTATTTATTCAATAGGGCTTCCATATTATCAGTTTTATCCTCATCAAAATTCTTGGGATTAGAATCCACGATAGTTAAGAACATTATTGTATATGAGATAAAAATAATACTTAAGGGATTTGATGGTTACAAATTCCATAAGATACCAATGCTTATATAGTGTGTTAACCAATAAATAGTGATGACATTTAAATCTGAAAATTCAGCAACTTCAACAAGCAAAAACGACAACAATGCAAACTTCTCAAAAAATACCTATGAAACAAATTCAAACAGAAATAACAACAACAACCAAAACAACCAAAACTCTAATGATTTAAGTGAGTCAATAAACAGTTCACTTGACCAAACCAAGGACAACATCAACAGGTCAATAGAGGAGTCAAGAAACCAAATCCCACGTTATAATGAAATTGTTAACAGCTATCAACAACAATCACTTCAAACAGCCAAAGAGATCTCAGAGGAGTATATAGAGTCTCAAAAAGCAGTGATTAACTCACTTCAGTCAGCATGGAGGCCATACAGTGAAAGCTATACCAGTTTGGTCACAAGCTTTGCGTCCCCAGACTCCATGACAAAGGCATACACCAAATGTGTCAGCAACTTTGCAGACAATGCAGTATCAGCAATAAGACTGACAAACAACATGATCTTCTCAAACCTCGATTCATGGAAATCAGGATTACAACAAGCAAAAGACAATTCAAAACACCTTTCAAACCTAAACGTAAACGCGGCAAGAACCTTTGAAAACAACTCAAGACAAATAGCATCAGCAGTCTCAGAAGCCAACTCAAACAACAACAACCAAAGCAGCAACCAAAACAACAATAGCGATTCTTCTACAGACAAAACCACCTATTCAACAACCGCAACAGCAAAAAAGCAATAAGAAATAGCAGGACCTAAA
>JACDHC010000204.1 GCA_013821245.1 Candidatus Nitrosopumilus sp. | reverse complement strand
GGATTGCCAGATCCGCCCGTTGTATCTTCTACAGGATTACCGTCTCCTTCACCGCCGCCTGTTTCTCCGCCTTCTCCTTCACCGCCGCCTGTTTCTCCGCCTTCTACTACTGATGCAAACGCCATATTTCTGTTGAAATTGTTGTCAATTAGGGATTCACTTATTGTGTCAATAGTGCTTGAGGACAAAAGGCTTGAGGACATTGGACTTGATATGAGCATGATAGCAAAAGAGGATATCATGATTATCGAGAAAACAGTAGTAATCCTATCTTTAAAGAACATAATATAAATTCAGGTAATAATTCTACTATATATGGATTTATTTTCCAAATTAAGTGTTAATAGGGTTTTTACATCAGTCTGACAAAATTAAAATAAAATACAATGAAATAATTATTATGGAGATAATTAAAAAAACTTTGGTTATTTTTTATAAAAACAATATTTGATATAAAAATTGAATAATAGTATTTCTGACATTACTTATGCTCTTTTCGAGAATGTTTGTCCAGATCTTCTTAACTCTTAAATGACATACCACATTTTTTTATTATATATTGATAGAGGATAGCTTCAGCATTTAGTATTAGATATCATTTAGGATGACCACTATTGAAAAAAATAAAGGTATTGTGTCTTTAATAGGTATCTGTATATTTAATGTCGGGTTCTCAAAACAACAAAAACTAGTCAATATGATTGTTGTATCTACTAAACAGATAATGAGTAAGCAAGTAGGTTTTATATCAGCAAATATTCACAAAAGTTTGGATGGTACAAAGGTAGTGAATTATACACAAGGGGAAAACAAGGAAGGATTTGAAAAAATGATGAATAATCCAAAAACACAGATTCATTTTAATGATATATCGAATATTGCAAAGTCAACAGATGGCACTATATGATGTAGTTTTTACAGAAAAGAAAATTTAGGATGAAGTGTTAATATATATTCTTCAATAAATTGTTTCAACAAAATATTCAGAAATCATATTACAGGATTTTATAATAATATCTTTTTAGATCAGAGACATTCATTGTGCCGAATGGGCTTACATTGTTTTTAAAATTGTTTTTATAGTAGTATTGCTGCATCAGATTTTGCTATATCCTCGGGATGAAAAAGTCACTCCGAATTTTATATCAAAATCCATCACTCGATGTAAACCATTTTTTCTTTTTCGTTGTAACCATTAGATAAGGGCTATAAGTTATGAATGCAAAGTTGGTATAATGTCTTTTGCGTTTGTAACAAGCACAAAAAAATTAACTATTTGCGTGTTTTTGGTAATCTCAATAGCATCATTTCCCCTTAGTTTTGGAAACAGCCCCGGGAATATCTTGGTTTCTGCATATGCCCAAGAGGAAGATTCTTCATTTACCACAGTCTCCCCTGCCATTCCATCAGCAGAGTCAATTCACACAACCGAGAGTCTAGAGCTGCCCCCCAACATTGGCACATTTGTTATGCTAATTCCAAATGAGGCCCATGAAAGATGGGAAGAGGAGCCACATAAACTAGTGACAGACAAAAACGCATACAGTATCCCCACAAACCTCATCATTCACGAAGGTACAGAGTTGGCATTCCTAAATGCCGATGCACCATGGGACACACCTCATCCACAAAATATAGAGATAGTCAACAATGATAACAATGATAACAATGAAACCGGTGATGGACCAGCAGGTGTGTACTCCACAGGTACGTTGGATTATACAAACAGTTCCGAACCAGTTATTCTTCCTGTTGGAAGCTATTCCATAATTAACACAGAATATCAAGCAAAAGAAGGGACAGTTACGGTGTTGGAAAACAGTCAGAACCGAAACAACAATAGCAGTAGCAGTATTGGCAGTCCGGTGATAGGTGGATTCTACACTCCAACTAACCAAGTGGAAAACAACAGGGATAATGACGGCAATACTCATCCTGGCTCATTGGCCTACTATAGGCAGGCGTTCAGTGAAAATGGGATTAGCATATTGAGTGAACATAATTTTACTTATTCAGCATGTGACTATTGCCCCGGAGGTTACTGGCCAGACAACAAGTCTGGAGATCACACTCTTATTGTCTTTAGCTCGGAGCGACCACTTGGGGAAGTGTTGGTGACATTGGAAAAGATGGTAAGGGACAATGTGTATGTATGACCATCCCTTTGGTCAGGGTTAATTTTAACAAAGCGATTTTTTTCGGAAATCCCATTTGCTTTTGGATTCTTAAAAACTATACCTTTAGGTTTACACTACAAGTTTTTTTGGCGATGACTGTGGGTTTTTGGCGTGGTTTATTCAGGTAGTGCAGAAGGGTTTTAATACTGTAGGAATACGGAACTCTGTATCGTGTAAATAAAATACCTGAAGATATTGGTTGAGGTGTTTTCACTAGAAAATAACATAAGCATATCTTTTTCTTAGTATTGACAGTCGCATGATGAACCATTTGTCTTGGTTTTTCAATTCCAACATTTCGGAATAGATCACATCGGCAAGCAATAGAACTTGGAATACAATGTTATGAGCGCATTTATTTGCGAGTTACAATACACAACCAATTTTCCTAAGGCTATTTCTTATATGTGACCTAAAAGTCACTTTTGAGGCAATTCAATAAGATGTAAATATTATTACAAACCTTCATCGCCACTTATAATTATTAAATAAATAAATCAAATGTTTGTGTAATAGTAAAATTTAGTGCATTGGCATAGATAGCAATGATTGTCTTTATCTATTTTGGAAATGAATTTATGGGATATCTTCAAATGCCCACAGTTTCTACAGATATGATAGTTACTAGAGTTCATGTAATTACTCCTGTTATTGTTATAGGATGACCTATCAATTAACTTATTATGCCCTGATTAACAAAGCAAGAGGTCACATTAGAGGTTTATATCTTCTTTGGGTATGTTTTTGATTATTGTCGATTGGTTTTGTTAACATTCTCAGTTTTCTACCAATTTTTTTACAATGTCAACATTTTATTATGCCTAAAATTTAATATCTATTTTATTTGGGTTTTCCGTCAGGAAACTCATAGTCAATAAATTCCCACACATATATGACCTTCATAGTTTTCTTGCAGAATCAATCTGGCATTGGTTTAGGATTTTGGTAGTAGATGAAAAAAGCATTTTATTATAAACGAAGAGTTTTTTTGGTGATCAGTTATTGCTCAGTTTCGGCACATTCATGTACAACATCCGATATTGATTAGTGGAATCTTTGGCATAACAGCATATATGTCCTTTATGGGTAGCCATTACCGCAAAATACAATATTCCTCTTTCTTTCTTGCATGGAAAGTATAAGGTCCTGCACTTTTTAATCTGTAACCTCAGAACAGGGAACAACCATCAGAATGAACACAAATATAAAGCGCGGCATGTTTTGCCTTGTTACCCTTCCCCTTATTTGGGTATTGTATGGATAAATTGGTAATCATGGTTATACCATATGGAATAAGAAATGGCACTATGGTGTCTTGCAATTATCATTGTCTTTAATTTGGCGCAATCTTTTTTTTCCAGATACGATTCAATGAAAAAGCCCAAAGTATCAGCATAATGGCCATATAAGCCATAGGAATAGAAAAGGCAATCTTAAAAGAATCACTGCCTGTGTCTTTCCCATTGGGATGGGTATTGATGTTATCC
>JACDHC010000203.1 GCA_013821245.1 Candidatus Nitrosopumilus sp. | reverse complement strand
AACAGCCACACCAACAAATGCAAACACAACAGCCACACCAACAACTACTACCCAGCATTCAACATTTAACAAAGCAAAAGCCCTGAACTTTATCAAATCAATGTATGAGATAACAGATAACATGGTAAAAGAATGTCCCAACTGTACAAAGAAATGGCTCTGGACTGACCAATTAGTAGCCCAAATCGCACTAAAACATGTAGACCCAATAATAGCAAATGCTACAGAGAAGAAGATGAAATCATACAACATACAGATGAGAAACCCGTGGGCTACCCTAGATCAGGAATACAGAAGCAGTTTTAGTGTGGGCGGAACGACTGAAAGACAAGTTGGAACCAGTAATGTATGGTATTCGGATTATAACGGGTCAGAACTATCTTGTCAAGAATATGCAGATATCGCTTTCCTTAAAGCGATACACCTTCACTATATGGGGGATTCGGCAGGAGCCAAAGAATGCTTTGACGCAGGTAAGGCAATGTGGGATGGAACAGGCATGCGGGATTCAGGTCAGATAACAGGTAAATACGCTATATACAAAACAGCCCTTGGTCTATTGGCAGAGAAGATAACCGGTTTCTCAAGTATCGGAATACCTGCCAATTACTTTGATAGATACCAGACAGCTAATGGCGGCGTCACGACCGACATAAATGGAGGACAGCCACAAGGATTACAAAACGTGGAGACAACATTTGCAGTATTGGCAGCCCTGGACCCGTCACTACTATTACCTCCGAATAAAGACCTATCTCCCATACTATCCCCAAACCCACTGCTGAATGCAGGAAATCTAAAATAATGGGAGTGTTGCCAATGACTATAATGATGACACATTTTCCCGAAATATGGCTTATAAAAACTATAACACAAGACAAATATACTATGGCATAGTATCAACTTGGCATCATTTCCATGTCGAAATGAAATATTTCATATTTGTATAGTAATTAATCAAATACATCTCTATTCCTTCTTGATTTAATAAGACAGAGTGTATCCATTTGACATAAATGACAGTTGTTAAAATAGAGTATGGACCTTAACAAAAGTTGGCGAGTAAATATTTTAAACATTTTATAACACTATTTTTTATGATTGAATACTATCAAAAAAATGTATACATCAAAGGATCTATATCGCAAATTAAAATAAATAAATAAAAAAAAGAAATTCCGTGGGTTATGCCTTGCCATTGGTCAAACAAGTCTAAATCAAAAAAACAAAATCTTCATCTATTTATTCATTTTTCCATATTAAAATATTGGATAACCCAAGAATGTGAATGTATTTTGGATTCTTATTGGCATTTTAGTAACTTAACAAAGGTAGTTTAATTACCATCAATAGGTAAACTAAATGAGAAGGTAGATCCTTTTCCATCTGTGTTATTCTCGGCCCATATTTTGCCACCATGTGCTTGAACAATGTTTTTAGAAATATACAATCCTAATCCAGTGCCTTGGTATGATTTTGAAGTGTATTTGGAAAACAGTTTTGAAAATATTTCAGGAGAGATTCCAGCACCATTATCTCTGACACTTATTATGGCAAGGGTATCTCTTATGGTCCCTATGATAGTAATTAGTCTGTTTTCATCAGTAAACTTTATGGCGTTACTTAACAGATTGGCGATAACTTGAGATATCCTGTACCTATCCCCATGTACAAAAACAGGCTCAAATCCTTCATCAACAGGTTTGAATTTGATGTTTATATCACAGTTAAATCCAATGATTGGGTTTTTAGAGTCCTTTATGACACCTTTTATTGTCTCTTTGAGGTTAAACCATTCTCTATTTAGTTTAAGGGACTGTTTTTCAATCCTAGTAACATCCAATATGTCCTCTGCCAATCTATGTAATTTTTTTGCATTTCGTACAATAACAGCTAAAGATTCACTATTTTCAGAGCCTTCAGCTTTGGAATGCAATATTTCAGATATCCCAAGTATTGGTTGAATAGGATTGCGTAACTCATGGGCTGCTATGTCTATAAAATCCTTCTGTGCCTCATCTCGGACCTTCAATTCTTTGTATAAATCTCTTAGCTCTTCATAAAGGTCTATTTGTCTCCATAGTATTTCAAATATTGAAGCTAACGAAGAAACGGTAGACTCAATATTGGAATATATGGCTAACCCAGCTGATTGATGATAATTTGCATCCTCACCAATATTTTCTGTTACTATGGTTAGATGACCTGATTTTTCTCTATCTGATTCTACAACCAAAGATAATTTTCTATCTACAACCAAAATCGTAACTTTGGTTTGCAAAGACTTATCTAGATATCTTAACTCAATTTTGTGTTGGTTTTGGCCGTTATGTTGTTTGAGTATTTTTGTTATTTGTTCTTGTATGTTGATGTTATCCACATTAGCGCTAATTTGAGGAGTCAGTATTTTGATTTTCACCTCTTTTGATGTTGATAAGTTATCTAACTGTTCTATAATCCCAGTTTTGATTTGGTTATAGAATTCATCAGATTTGGAAAACACTATTGAAATCTCGAAAGATGCAGACCTTACAAGGTCTCGAATTGTTTTTTGTATTTGGATTGGATCTTCGATTGTTTTGATAAACTGTCTTTCAAGCCCCTGTTCTATTTCCACCATCCTTTGACTTGCAGGAATAGCTTTAGCCCATAGCATTTCAAAGAAATATTGCTGTTGTTCCACTATGGTCTTTACAGTGCTTATAACATATTGAGAAGGGGGTTTGTTTTCTTCTGCAGTTGGGCTTGTTCTGTACTCTATTCCATCGGCTACACCAAAATTTCCCTTAATTCCATCCAAATGACGTAATTCATCAAATACCTTGATAAGCTGCTTGCAGTAAAATAGATTTTTGTCTGTGACTTCAGTAATAAATCGTGTTTTAATGCCCTTGTTTTTGACTTGCTTTATAGCATACCATACGGGTTTTATTTTATAATGAGAAGACGGTGTCGTATAATCTGCACAAACGTCAATCCTTTCTCTTACGTCATTAAACAACTTTATAGCGCTTTTAATTATGTCTTCTGGTTCGTGCAGTACCTTGGTAGTTTCATCAAATTTATTTTTTGATGAAGTCAATAAAAGGCTCAGGTACCTTTTATTTTTAGACTATTAAAATTTTTATTACTTATTGATGTTGATTTTGAACCCTTTGGTAAAATACGAGTCTTGACGTTGGACCCCGCTAATCACCCAGTTGCTTTGGAAAATAAAATGCAACTAATAGTTATTTGTTTTGAAAAACAAGGAACAAATAACAAGATCTCTAGACTTTAAAAGAATTTCATAGATGATTATCCTGACAAAAAAAATTGAATTATCCATGAAATAATTATCAAGGGAATAAGGTACTTTTACAGATGGCATATAATGCTCAAGACAAAAACTTCAATGCAAATCATATGAAAGGTGGATTACACTAACTTTATACTCATAAAGATGACAATTTCAAATAGGCTAAGCATACCGATACCTTGAAACAGAGATTGGGATTGGGAGGAATTGTTAACAATTATGAAATATTAGCCATACAAAAGGAACATTAGGCAGCAATTATCGTTCTTTATTTAAGGCAATCCTTCCACATTAGCAAATAAACATACCAGGAAAAAATTTTATGCCGGTTTTTTTAGTTGTGGTTATCTTATTTTGTCAGGCTAAAGTATAGGC
>JACDHC010000202.1 GCA_013821245.1 Candidatus Nitrosopumilus sp. | reverse complement strand
TAGGATAGTCTTTCTGACGCTCTCCTCAAAGACAATCCTGAAAAGTACAAATACAGACCATAGCCAATGTACTCTGAAGGTGTTCTGTTTCTGTTAATCACAAATGAAATAGAGCATCTTCAAGCTATAGGTGTATCGTTAAGTGAACAGAGCCCAATTACCAAACGTATAATATATAAAAGGAGTCAATGTCGTTTTTGTAGGGGTATTCGGGGTACGAGAATGTAGATGGCGGATTCATCTTCATATTTTCTAATGGCGGCAACATTTTTGCCCTTGATATTTTCTCCAGTAGCATATTTTTTAGGTAAACACAAAGGGATAAACATTGTAACATGGTTTTCATTTGGGATTTTAGCACTGTCTACAATTTTTGTAATAATTCCATCGTTAAGCCTAGGTTCTGGTGGTCAATATCAAGAAATTTATTCAGGGAGTCAACTAGGACATTTTGGACTTAGGCTTGACGGATTAAGTATTCCTTTTGCTTTGACAATATACATCATAACAACAGCAGTGGTCCTTTATTCAAAGCCGTACATGGTGCGCAAAATTCTTCTTGAACAAGATCAAAACAAAACTGTTGCAGATTCAAAAAGAGATGTTGCTGAAGGTGAAGTTGGCCAACGTGTTGATTTGAATGGTGGTGGTAATATGTCTACAATGGTTCTATCAAAAAGCCAAAAATCCCATTTAGATACTCAAATGGGGATTTACTTTGCCCTATACCTGGCCTTATCGATGGGTATGCTAGGGACTGTTCTTGCAACTAATATAGTTGAGTTTTATGTCTTTTTTGAATTAATGATAGTTCCGTCGTTTTTCCTAATCGCCTTTTTTGGTTATGGCAATAGGAAAAAAGTCTCTTTGATGTTCTTTTTATGGTCAGCCGTTGGTGCGCTTGTGTTGCTTTTAGGCATACTGGCCATGGGGGTTTTCTCAGGTGGTTTTGATTTTGATGTCATAAAATCAAATTCTGGTAAAATACCTGTAGATTGGATAAACTTGATACTGTTCTCAATCGTAATAGGCTTTGGGATAAAACTCGGAGCGCTATTTTTGCATGTTTGGTTACCCGATACATATACCCTCGCACCAACACCAATATCCGTAGTAATCTCTTCTGCAATGACTGGGATAGGTGCATATGGTATTGTTAGGATTTGGCTGGAGTTGCTATCGGGAAACTATGCCGGTTACGGTATTTATTTAGACATATGGGGAGTCTCAACAATGGTGTTTGGTGGTGCAATGGCTCTAATGCAAAATGACATCAAAAAAGTTTTGGCCTATTCAAGTATTAGCTCTATGGGGTATATCATATTTGGATTGGGCTCTGAAAGTGTTTTGGGCATAAGTGGCGCAATAATGCTTTACGTCTCTCATGGGTTTGGAAAAGCGTTACTGTTTATGATGGCTGGTTCAATAATACTACAAACAGGAACAAGGAATATGGATAATCTAGGTGGGCTATCGGGCAAAATGCCCTATACTGCAGTGCTTGCGATGATTGGGGCATTAACCATAATGGGTGTTCCTATAACCAGCGGCTTTATGGCTGAATGGGTTTTGTTTAATGGATCACTACAAGATGCGATTGATAGTATTGATTATCTGAAGATTGCGGCATTTGCTGTAGCCATATCAACCACTGTTTTAACTTCAGCTTATATCTTGTGGATGTACAAAAAAATATTCTTTGGAACAGTTCCAGAAACATTAAAAAATGTACGGGATTCGAGTAGATATGTAATAGTTACTATGGGGGTTTTAGCTGCTTTCACTTTGATTTTGGGTCTTTATCCTGATTTATTTTATAGCCCGATAATAAATTATGTTGAGAATTTATATAGCAATTCTGGCGATATAGTCCAAATAAGACAAATAAACGAGACACAGGAGTTAAGAGTTTCAAACCAGTCTATGATGGGTGGTTTTGATGATTCAAAAAACAATAATTTTTCACAAATCGGATTTGGGGAAGCTAATGGATATCTCTTACAGCAGAATCTGTATTTATAAGGATTTGAAAAAAAATTGGTAGAGACAGAAACAATAGGATTTGCAGGCTTGGGTGTAAACGCCTGGCTGATTTGGATGATCCCATTCATAGGGGCCGCATTGATTCCAGCTCTAAAAAACAAAAGCGAGCGTGTAAAAAGTTATGTTGCGGTGGGGTTTTCAATCTTAAGCGCATTCTTTGCTTTAAGTATTCTGCCAGTTGGGCTTGCGGGTAACGAGATTCATAGCCAGATTCCGTGGTTTTCGGCATTGAACTTGAATGCCGGTGTTTTGGCCGACCCACTTGGCATAATCATGAGCAATTTGGTTGCTTGGATATCGGCATCGATTTTTGTATATTCTATATCATACATGCATGGTGAAAGATCACTTACCCGTTATTGGTTTTTTATGCTGTTTTTCATAGGCTCAATGCAGCTAATTGTGTTATCTGACAATCTTTTGATGGTGTTCTTTGGATGGGAAGGGGTAGGACTGGCTTCATTTGCTTTGATAGGGTTTTGGTATACGGACAGAAAGAAGGATTATGTTGGCACAGAGGGCCATGTCGTTTGGGGAATTCCAATGTGGGCCTCGCCAACACACTCTGGAATAAAGGCATTCTTGTTCAATCGTGTTGGTGACATAATGATGCTTTCAGGAATGTTTATGATTTTTGCATATGCTGGTACATTTGGATTCAAAGAGTTGCTATCTGATCAGAGCTGGGCCCAAGAAATGATGCAGCAAAATCTTTTGGTTCCAGCTGCGGTTTTACTGTTTGGTGGGGCAATTGGAAAGTCTGCTCAGTTTCCCTTAAATGAGTGGCTGTTGGAGGCCATGACGGGACCCGCCTCTGTATCGGCGCTAATACATGCCGCTACAATGGTAAAAGCTGGGGTCTTTTTGGTTGCAAGGATAGGCCCTCTCTTTTTTGCCCTATCTGTTTTTAATATTTCGCAGTTCTTTGAGGTTGTAGCCTGGGTCGGTGCAATTACTGCTTTCCTTTTAGCAACGCAAGCATTGGTGAACCCGGAAATTAAAAAAGTTTTGGCATATTCCACAGGTTCACAAATAGGATACATGATGATGGCGCTTGGAATTGCTGGATTGTCTACCAATTTTGTGGATGGTTACACTGCCGGTTTCTTTCATATGATTAGCCATGCGTTATTCAAAGCCTCTTTGTTTATGGGAGCAGGTGCTATACTGCACGCAGTTGGTTCGAGATTTATGTATGATATGGGTGGTTTGAGGAAAAACATGAAAAAAACATACATTTTCATGTTATTGGCAGGTTTGTCATTAGCTGGAGCGCCCTTGATCACATCGGGTTTTTGGAGTAAAGACGCCATTTTCGCGTCTTTATTGGAGTCTAGCTATTCATTATCTCCATATCTTTTTACAATTGCCGTTGCCATAGCTATAATGACTGCGTTTTACACTTTTAGGATGGTTGGACTCGTATTTTTTGGAAAACCTAGCAAAAACATGGCTAATCTGGAATCCAAAGGACAAAGAGTACATGAGGTCAGCAAAATAATGTGGATACCATTTGCCATATTGGCCATATCTTCTATAGCAATTGGGGTTGTAGGTTTTGCGTTTGAATCACAAATCCATAGTTTGTTTGCATATTACCTATCAAATACCTTTGGCATATCTGAAAGAGGCGTCACCAGCA
>JACDHC010000045.1 GCA_013821245.1 Candidatus Nitrosopumilus sp. | reverse complement strand
TAGGAGCTGTTATACTTTTAGTATCGGATATGGATAAATCAGTCCAATTTTATAAGGAAATATTAAATATTCCTCTAAAGAAAAAGTCTGACGAATGGACCGAATTCTTTAATAAAGAAACAGTGTTAGCTCTGCATCCAGCAAAAAATAAAGAAAAAATCAAATCGGGTCAACATATCTTAGTTGGGTTTTCAGCTAGTGATTTTGAACAAACCATAAGAAATTTGCAAGATAAAAAAGTTATATTTTTTAAAAATCCTCGAGAAGAAGGATTTGGAAAACATGCAATCATAGAAGACCCAGATGGTCACTTGATATCTATAGTCAAATTAAAAGAAAACCCGCTAGAAGGGGACGGTTTCGACTTTTTAGGCCTTGTGGGGGCAGAATAACAACCTTTGATTTGATTTTATTTGTTTACCATCTGCTGCCTCCAACAATATTCAATAACCCCCAGAAAAGCCGTCATTTCATTAATTGACAATTTTTATAATTTATTTAAAGCAATAAGGAAAAAGGAATTCTTTCCGTTTTCCTGTGAAACTCTGTTTTGCATTCTTAATTATGTTCTTGCTTTAAGAGGGCCAAATCAAGGTTTTATTTTAGATAGGCATATACTGAATACAAAATACATTTAAAGCCGGTGTTCTTGAATAATATCTAACTGACTATCTGTAGAGTACATATATGCACAATTAACATAATTTGATCATTGCAAGAAATTTGTATCTTATAGTTGGTTTTTTAAACATGCCTTACTAATCAAGGTTATTTTATTTTAAGTACAATTTAAAATTGTTTTAGTTGTATTTTCTTGGATTTGCAGCATTGTAAATTCCTTTAGTAAAAAATCGGATGGGGCCGAAGGGATTTGTTCTAATATGGTTACAGACATATTATTTGAACCCCTGATCCACGGGTTTCTTCTATAATTGCCCATTATATGATCTGGAGCCCGTTGCGATTCCAGGCTTCGCTACGACCCCACCTTCAATATTGTTTTTTTGAATGTAAGTATAAATTTTTCTAATTCACCGGAATTATTTTTTACATTTTGATATCTTTTAATTTTCCAAAAGAGATATATGGTTTACAATCCATATTATAATAACATTGGTAAATTCAGTCGATTCTGACATTCTTTCATCTACAAAAAAAAAACACTTGAATCCCGATGAAAATTGGGGATTGGTGGAAGAATCAGAATATTTTGCTAATAAGGTAAAACTTTATCGCCAAGATAAACTAAATGCTGATGAATTTAGGCGCTTTAGACTTCAAAATGGTGCCTATGGTTCTAGATTGAATAGTGAATTTAGTATGATACGAATAAAGGTTCCTGGAGGTGATATTAGTCCAGAACAAATGGAAAAAATCGCAAACCTGTCTGAAACGTTTTCTATTGGTTCTGCCCATGTGTCCACCAGGCAAAATATACAATTACATTGGGTGCAATTGGAAGACGTTAGTGAAGTAGTCAGAGGCCTAGCTGAGGGGGGTTTAACTTCAAGGGAAGCTTGTGGGAATACTATTAGAAATGTTATGTGTAGCCATTTTGCAGGAGTATGCTCTAATGAGCCTTTTGATGTTACTGTGCATGCAAAAGCTATTGCAAAATTCTTTTTAAGAAATCCTATGTGTCAAAATTTGCCAAGGAAATTTAAATTTAATTTCGCATGCTGCTCCGAACATGGTTTTGTAAGAATTGCAGACGTAGGACTAGTTCCTGCTATTCGTGACGGCATTCGTGGCTTTAGAATATACCTTGGAGGCGGGCTAGGAGCTGCGTCATTCATAGGACATCTCTTAGAAGAGTTTACACCCGAATCCCGACTATTGTCCACATCAATGTCTACCATTAGACTTTATGATAGATTGGGTAATCGTGAAAACCTCGCAAGAAATAGAATGCGTTATTTAGTCAATGAAATGGGGTGGGAAAAATTCCAAGCATTGTTATTGAAAGAACGTGTAATAGTGGAAGCAACAATGTCAATACCTACAAAAAATACCTTTGATGGTATTTTAAATATTGATACCAATGCAAATTCTAATTCAACCATATCCAGCAAAAGAAAGCTGCCCTTAATAAATTCTGATAATGCACAAACTCCATATAATAGATGGCTAAACACCAATGTGGTTGCCCAGAAACAACCCGGATACTATGGAGTTTACATAACATTGGGCGCTGGTGACATTACATCAAATCAGCTTCGTGTTTTGGCGGAATGTGTTAGAGAATTTTCTTTAGAGCAAAAGGCCAGAACTACTCCACAACAAAACTTTTTCATCAGATATATCAAATCTGATTCGATTCCCAAAGTTTTCGCGAAATTGTCCAGTATCGGTCTCGGTAATCCTGGTGCTAATACAATTGCTTCTGCAGTGGGTTGTTCTGGAACAACATCCTGCAATCTTGCTATAACTAATTCTCACAGGCTTGCTAAGGAGATTCAAAGTAAATTCTTGGAATTGAATTTTGACATGGATCCTGATTTTCGTACTTCTACAATCAAAATCAGTGGATGCCCTAATTCCTGTGGTCAACATGAAGTAGCAACCATTGGATTTTATGGTGGAGCTGGTAGAATTGCAAATTCCATGGCTCCCATATACACAATGCTTTTTGCTGGTAGCACAGGGGAAACTGGTGAATTGGGAAAGACTATCATGCGTGTTCCAGCCAAGCGGGTTATTGATGTAGTTCTTAAAATAATTGAATGTTATAGAGGTGAAAAAAACGGTAATGAGAGTTTGCATGATTGGATATGCAAAATTTCAACAGGCCATGGCAATGGTAAAGTACAGACTATAGATGATCTTAAGAAAACCCTTGTTCCTATTACCGAATTACCTTCTTTTGCTGAAAGTCCTGATTCGTATAAAGATTATGGCGCCGATTCAAACTTTGTCGCAAAAACTGCAAGGGGAGAATGCGCTGCTTGAGTGATCTAACCCAGACAAAAAACAAAAATGGTATTAAATCTGACAATAAGTTAAAAAAAAATATCATTAAAAAAGAAAAAAAGATGATGTCACCAGCTACATTGGATTTAGTATGCGATGTTGATACATTAAGAACTTTAATAAAAAAAAATAAAGTTAGAGTTGTAGATGTTAGAAAAAAAGACGAATATCTAAAAGGCCATATACCTACCTCAGTTTCTTTACCTTTATCTGACTTGTTGTCTGACGATTCTCCAGAATCCATAATCAAGATTATGAACAATCTGGGAATAGCTGACAATACTCCCGTGGTTGTATATGATGATACTTTTGGAGCGCTAGCTTCAAGAGTCGCATGGTCTTTTAAATTCATTGGACACACAAATGTCTCTCTTTTGGAAGTTACTTATAGTGGCTGGAAAAATATGGGCCTGGAAATAGAAAAAAAATCTAATAAATTCCCTAAATCCTCTCACTCTATCGATATTGATTATTCTATTTATGCGGATGCTGAATATGTGGAAAATGCTCGCAATGATAAAAATAAAGTCATAATTGATTCCCGTGAAAGATTAAATTTTCTAACAGAGCACATACCAAATTCAAAAAATATCCCATATACAATGATACGCTCAGAAGACGCTATATTAAGAAATCCGTCCGAACTTAAACGATTTATGGAGAATAGGGGAATTGACTCTAATAGTGAAATTATAACTTATTGCGGAAGTGTGGGAACCTTATCTGGATTGGTTTTTTTTGCTCTAAAAACAGCTGGAATTTCAAATGTAAAACTTTACCCCAAATCTTTTAAGGAATGGAAATCTTTGGGAAAACCTAAAATAGAATTTAAAGATGCAACGTACTGGGACCTTTCAGCAGAATAGTTTTTTATACTGCGAGAGATATTTTTTCATGCTAGTTTTCAAACCAGTTGATGATTTCCTCTGTGTTTTGATTCCTTATCGTTATTTTTATTGGCCCTAATGGTGATTCATCTTCGTCCTCAATTAGTGCAACGACTTTAGAAAAGGCTGCTTGCTTATTCAATAAGAACCAAGTTGTGTTCATGGTTTGGTTACTAAACAAAATTTTTTTTAAAACTGATAAAGTAGACTTTGATCTTATTTGATCTTTTACTTTTTTAAGTACCTCCAATTTTTCGGTAGATGTGTACAATTTATTGTCTTTTAGTATGAGGGTGGAATCTGGAAAAACGTTTTTTATTGCAAAATTCACTTTTTCTATTTCTTCCGAAGGATTGACGTACGCTTGAACTATTATTTCCAGATCTTTGTTATTATAGTTGTTTTCTTTTTTCGTGGTCATGTTTTATATGGTAATAATTCCTTTTTCCTCAAAATTTCTAAATTCTGCAATCCATTTTGCGATAACTTTTTCAACATTATTTCTAAATTCTTCGATGGTGAGGTCATTATTGGATATTACTTCGTCAGCTAATGCTATTGCCTCACATATTCCTACGTCTATCTCTCTTTTGTCTCTTTGTAAAAATTTTTCATAGGTAGATGGGGAGTCTGATCTATCCCTTAGTTTTATGTGGTTATATCTTGTATTTGATGATGCATGTATAGCTAAAAGCTTTACAAAACCCAGATCTTTTAAAATTTTAAATTCTTCGTAACTTCTATTTCCATCTATCACAAAAAAATTATTGTTATCATCAAGTTTTTTTATTTTCTGCAAAATTAGTTTTGCGATTATTCCATTGCCATTTTCATATCTTAGGTTCCTCATTAGCTTACCTAAATTTTCATCGTTTAGTTCTATCTTTTTTTCAAGTGCTTTTTCTCTTATAATATCGCCCATAACAATAACACGAAAGTTTTTTTCTTTGAGTAAGTTAGCAACGGTTGATTTTCCTGCCCCTGGCATTCCAGTCAGACATATTACAAATTGTTTTGAAATTTTAATGACCTCTATTTCATAAACTATGTGACTTAATTTATTTTTTAATAAATTACTTGATATATGCTGAAATGATACTTACATCATAAAATGCGGTTGTTTGTTGCAATAGATATAAATAATATTGATGTTGAAAAATTTCAAAAATATTTTTTAAACAAATTCAAAATCGATTCACGCATTGTTAAGCCAATAAAAAAAGATAATTTACATATAACTTTAAAATTTTTAGGAGAAAAAACAGACCTTGAAACAAAAGATATAATAACTGATCTAACAGGAATTCACTTTGACCCTTTTAAAATATTGTTTGATAAAATAGGTGTTTTTCCAAATATGCGATCCCCCAGAATCATTTGGCTTGGTTTAGATGATCAAAGCAACAAAAAACTAAATGATGTTTATTTTCAGATAAACGACATATTAAAGAAATACGATAAAGGGGATAATAGCAAAAGCGAGCGTAAGAGTTCTTCTGGCAATCAAAAATTCTTTCCGCATCTTACGATTTTTCGGGTTTATAATAACCGTATGATCCCAGGTTTTCTTTCTTCTCTTTCAGATAGACTTATTTCAGAAGAAGAGGAAGTAAATACAATTAGTTTGAAAAAAAGTACTATCACTTCAAATGGGTCTGTATATTCTGATTTGTTTTATATTAAAGCCACTAAAAGAAATGCATATTGAAATAAATAAGTTAATTGACGAAATAGCTGATGATTGCATACCTACTGACTCAGAGAAAATCCATCTGAATAACGTTGCAAACAAAGTAAAAGACCTCATTACAAATTTTGTTTCCGATAAAGATGATTATTCCTTTGTAAAAGACGTGGTTTTCGGTGGTTCTTTTGCAAAGGGAACTTGGCTTAAAAAAGAAACTGATATTGATATATTTGTAAAGTTTGATAGTCAGTTAGATATTCGGGATTTTGAGAAATATGGAAAAGAAATAGGATTAAGATCATTAAAAGGCTTTTCTCCCTATCTTCGATATGCCGATCATCCGTATGTTGAAGCATATGTCGAAACCGTTAAAGTTAATGTTGTTCCTTGCTTTGATGTTTCTTTTGGGAGATGGAAAAGCACCGCAGATCGTTCTCCGTTTCATACAGCTTATGTTATCAATAGACTTGACAATTATAAAAAAAACCAAGTTAGATTGCTAAAAAAATTCTTTAGATCTTTGGATGTTTACGGTGCAGAAATATCTAAGAAGGGATTTAGTGGTTATGTTAGTGAAATTTTAATTATAAAATTTGGTTCCTTTTTATCAACATTGGACCATTTTTCCAATTTTACTGTAGACAAAAACATAATTGGGCTCGATAATGATGTTATTAATGCCGATAACTTAAAAAAAAAATTCAACAGCTTTCTAATAATATTGGACCCAGTTGATAACAACAGAAATTTAGGTACTGCTATTTCTCCCCTATCTGCTGGAAAGTTTATTCGAGGCTCAAAGGTCTTTTTAAAAAACCCATCAAATAGTTTTTTTGTTAACCATAAAAAAATTTGTCATATTGATCCCGTATTGATAGAGTTGTTATCTTCTAGTATCTTGATCATTGAATTTAAATTTAGTTTTAGGGCACCTGATATAATCTGGGGCCAATTACAAAAAACCATAGCTTCCCTATCAAAATTCATAGAGCTGAATGGGTTTAAAATCATAAAAAATATTTGCTTTACCGATGAAGAAGAACATTGTGTTTTGGCGTTTTTGATGGAATCTATAACCATTCCTAAATTATATAAGCGAATAGGTCCGGATATTTTCAGACACAATGATGCTGAAAAATTTATAAAGTCAAACTCAATCTCACCAGTTAAATGGATGACTTCAGACAATAGGATAAATTGCCTTCTTTTGAGGGATTTTACTGATGTTAGAGAATATCTAAAATTTGTTTTTGCAAACAAACATAACCTAATCGGTATCCCTAATGGATTAAAACCGGATTTTTTATCTACTGTGAAAGTGTATTCTATTGATCAGCAAAAAAATATTAGTGAGCATGTAAAGAATACTCTATTTGAATTATTGTATACCGATAGTAGATTATTCTAACAGGTTTCTTGTAACATCTCCTAATCTAATAGACTTGTTATGCTATCCTAGGTTTAGTGTGCCTGATTATACAACAAAAATCAAAAATCTTTTTTCATTGAATATAAAATGTGTAATATTGGAGGGTGACACTATTTTGTATAATAATAATATTTTGGGTAAAGGCTGTGAAGGTCTGGTCTTAAAAGTTGAAGATTTCAAAAATGAAATTATGGCCTTAAAAGTCAAAAGAACCGATTCTTGTAGATTTAGTATGAAGCCTGAATTTGATTTCTATAAACTTGCGAATATGCATAACATAGGACCTAAAGCACATTCTTGTACTGTTGATTTTTTATTGATGGAGTTTATTGATGGATTTTCTATAGAAAATTGGTTTTCAAATACAAAGTTAGATGAGTATCTGATAAAGTCGGTTGTGATTAATATATTGAATCAATGTTTCGTTTTAGATAAAATAAATCTAGATCATGGCCAATTAAATAGATTGTATAATCATATAATAATCTCTCCTGATGGCTCAAACTGCACGATTATTGATTTTGAAAGTGCAAGTACATCTAGAAAAGTTTCTAACCTGACATCTGCTTTTCAAGGTTTGTTTTTTAAGGGTACCATAGCTAAACGAATCAATAAATTTGTTGATTATGAAAACAAAAAAAACGAGTGTTTAGAATTACTAAAGGAGTACAAAAGAAACACCTCCAGAGAAAGCTTTGATTCTCTAATGTCTTTAATTTGATATTCTCTCTTTTTTGAGAAGTAGAAAGACATTAATCTATTCTTTAATAACATCATTTATGACATTTCCAAAGGGTTATGTACCTCCTGATAAAAAAGCGGCAGATGAGAAGGCCAAACAATTGGCAGATGAGAAGGCCAAACAATTGGCAGATGAGAAGGCCAAACAATTGGCAGATGAGAAGGCCAAACAATTGGCAGATGAGAAGGCCAATTCAAAAGGAAACGATGTCAAATTGTCTAGTTCGGAAGAAAATCTCTATAAAGGATCAAATACCCAACATAATGATATTGCTGATAGTAACATTAATTATCAAAACAACGATGTTGATTACAGTTTGATCTGGGATGAAATGAATAAAGCATACGTTCAGACGGTCAAAGAAGCTACTAATTCGTATTTTAGATTATTGGAATTTTGGATGAGAAATTTCAAAAAATAATTTTTATATCTGGATTATAAAATCTATCTCTATTGGAGAGCCTAGTGGCAAACTGTTTACTCCTATCGCTACTCTGGTGTGTTTGCCTTTTTCCCCGAAAATGTTTAACAGTAAATCCGATGCCCCATTGATTACTTTTGGGTGTTCCATAAAGTCCTCATCACTATTTACATACCCTGTTATCTTTACTATCTTCTTTATCTTGTCCAATTCGCCAATTAGATTTTTTAAATGGGATAGAGCATTCAAACAACAAATTTTTCCCGCTTCTTGGGCTTCTTCAATTGAAATTTGCCTACCTACTTTTCCTTTGTATTTTAATTCATTGTTTGAAGATTCCATGTTTACTGGAATTTGGCCAGATATAAAAATTAAATTTTCAACTTTAGTGATCGGAATATAGGATCCAAGTGATGCTGATTTCCCTTTAGGGATGCTTAGGTTTAATGAAGATATTTTTTCTTCTGGTGTCATTAAGGATTATTATACGCCTACAATTAAAAAGTTAATCTTGTTGTTTTAGGAACCTTTTTAATGTCTTTACCTTTTTTTGTATTTATGTCAAATGGGGATGATCGTCCTAAAATTGCACATAAATTTAGAAAAATGGGTACACTAGGTATCTGTTTAATTGTCATGGGAATATCCTTGGCTGCCATTTATGTATTATGGGCCTCCTTTGGTTATATAGGCCCCTCTTTTTCGGAGAATGTTGTAACCAAACAACAATCTACACTAAGAGCAGAATATGGCTTACCAAAGGAACCTGTTATTACCGATCCCACAATATTACAAACACCACCATCTCTACGTGATAGCCTGAAAAGTAATGTTACAAATAGTACAACAAATGTTTGAAAGATATTATAAATATAATCAACTTCTTATTACGTTATGCATGATGCTAATCAAAAGAAAAAACCCAATTCCTTGATAAAGGAAAGCAGTCCTTATCTATTACAGCATGCCTATAATCCGGTTAATTGGTTGCCTTGGAATGAAAGTTCAATAAATTTAGCAAAAAAAGAAAATAAGCCCATCTTTCTTAGTGTGGGGTATAGTGCATGTCATTGGTGCCACGTGATGGCTCATGAATCTTTTGAAGATGAAAAGATTGCAAAAATAATGAACGAGAAGTTTATCAACATCAAGGTAGATAGGGAGGAGAGGCCCGATATTGATGATGTTTATCAACGAGCATGCCAGATAGTAAATGGCAATGGTGGTTGGCCATTGTCAGTCTTCCTAACCCCTGATCTAAAACCATTTTACGTAGGTACTTATTTTCCAAAGGATAGCCGGTATAGTTTACCTGGGTTTGGCGAAGTTTTGACCCAATTAGATGAGGCATTTCATTTCAGAAAAAATGAAATCAATAGTACAACTTCTGAATTTATGAATTCTCTTATTGCCTCTTCAAAGAATAACCAAACCAAAAGCGATGTGGATATTGATAAATCAATTCTTGATGAGGCAGCACTCAATCTTTTACATATAGCTGATTTTAATTATGGTGGATTTGGAATGGCTCCAAAATTTCCTAATGTTTCTAATTTGTTGTTTTTATTGCGATATTATGATATTTCAAAAATTGAAAAATTCAAGGATTTTGTGATACTGACATCCGAGAAAATTCTATACGGTGGAATCCATGATCATCTGGGAGGGGGATTTTCTCGATATTCTACAGATCAGAAATGGCTTGTCCCACACTTTGAAAAAATGTTATATGATAATTCATTACTGGTTATTCTATTTGCAGAAGTATATCAAATTACCAAGGGTGAAGAATTTAAAAGGGTCATTGAAAAAACAATGGAGTATATTTTAAGAGACCTGTCAAATAATGAAGGAGGTTTTTTCTCTGCTCAGGATGCTGACTCAGAAGGAGAAGAGGGCAAGTTTTATCTTTGGTCAAAAACCGAAATTTCTTTAATAATTAAAAATCCTTTGCATCTAAATATTTTCTGTGAATACTATGACATATCTGAAGGGGGAAATTTTGAGGGGAAAAATATCTTGAATGTAAAGTCATCATTTAGGCATCTTTCAAAAAAATATAATTTAGATATAAAAGACATTAGAAATATTATCAAAGAAAATTCTTTGAAACTGTTTCAAATTCGGGAGAATAGGGTTAAACCACAAAAAGATGATAAAACCATCCTTTCATGGAACTCTCTTGCTATTTCGTCTTTTGTGAAAGGATACAGAATAACTGGTAATGAACTTTATTTGGAAACTGCTGTAAATGCAATAAAATTCATTGAAACTAAAATGAAATCATCCGACGGATCTTTGTATCATGTCTATAAAGACGGTTCATCCAAAATTCCCTCATATCTGGATGATTATGCGTTTTATATTAATGCCATTTTAGATTTATTTGAAGTTAAGCCTGATGTCTACTATGTAGACTTGGCCACACAATATGCTGATTATTTGACAAAAAATTTCTGGGATTCAGAAGAAAATAACTTTTATTATACATCCCTTTTACATGAATCGCTTCCAATTAGAAATAAAATTCTTTATGATTTGGCAATTCCTAGTGGTAATTCTATTTCTGTTTCAAATCTCATTAGACTTTATCATATAACAGGGAAAAATGATTATCTTAGTTCTGCTGAAAAAATGATGAAAGCATCATTGTTATCTGCGGTAGAAAATCCTTTTGGATTTGGCTGCTTGCTGTCTTGTGCCTATCTGTATGTAAAAAAACCAATGGAGATCACTTTTTTTTCAAAAAACACCCCATTAAAAAAATCAACCATGCTTAATATCATAAATAGAACATTTATTCCAAACGGGATCTTTTCTATTATCGATGAAAACTGTGATTTAAAGACCTTGGAAAAATATCCTTTGTTTCAGAATAAATCTTTGTTAAATGAAAAATCTGCCCATTCTGATGAATTTGTTTTAATATGCAAAGATTTCTCCTGCACGCCGCCTATTACAGATATTAAGAGCCTAAAGGATATTTTATTTGGTAAATTGTTAAAGGAAAAGATTAAATAATTTTTTCTATATGATTATTCCATATTGTTATCTTTTAATAAATCCAAATCTTTTTTTTTCTTTATATCGCTAGGTTTTATGCTAATCTTTAATTTCGTGGATTATTCTTTTGGTCAAATGAACAATTCTGAAAATAATTTTGACAGGGCAAAGTCTTCTAGTGATGAAGTGCTTTCATTAATTGATTCATTAAAAGGTTCTTCGTTAATTGATTCTGTTGTAGGGGGAATGGAGAATTTTACATTGACTGGCATTAATCAGTCAAACGACACCGGCGGTGAAATGGAGAATTTTACATTGACTGGCATTAATCAGTCAAACGACACCGGCGGTGAAATGGGGTTATTTAGTGATTCTGCCGATTACAATCCTACTGTTGGTATTGACCAAAATGTTACTAATAATGGTGTCAATAATAGGACAACGCTTATGATAAAAACCAGTACCAATCAAGTTAACAGTAATCTTGAGAATGTGCATTCCTCATTGGTTCTGCCTTATCCAATGTCTATCCAATCAAAAGATTATGTTCCTCTATATAGCTCTTTGCCATTGAAAATTTCAAATGGGACAGTTTTAGCCAAACTTCCTTGTGATGATGATACTAAATCCTTGTTACAAATAGTTGGTTCTTCTGCTGATAATGCTGTTTTTTCAATAAATCTTAACCTTATACCTACGTTATCAACGCCAGGTAGCATGTGCATGTATCAATCCGTAATTCCTAATGATCTCTCTAACTTATTGTATTCCCAAACATTAACTAGCATTTACTTATATAACTCATTGAATATTCCAATAGAAGTACCTACAACAACTTCTATTTTCATTGGTATACATAAACTAACTTTACTTTAATATGTTATATGGAATACATTATTCCACCCGAAAC
Organism: Candidatus Nitrosopumilus sp.; assembly: GCA_013821245.1. Taxonomy (GTDB): domain Archaea; phylum Thermoproteota; class Nitrososphaeria; order Nitrososphaerales; family Nitrososphaeraceae; genus Nitrosocosmicus. The sequence goes on along the minus strand of JACDHC010000045.1, from coordinate 116 downwards.
GATTGGAATAGACTCTAAATTAGAAAGATCTTTTATTCTTGCAATTATTGCATTAAACCAAAGACTATCAATACCTTGACTCCATATCGTAATTTTCTTATAGTTCTTTTCTTTCC
>JACDHC010000201.1 GCA_013821245.1 Candidatus Nitrosopumilus sp. | reverse complement strand
ATATAGGTTACGATTACCCCCTACGTCAACTAACCCATACAAATGGCCTAAAGCATAGCATACAACAAAGTGTTGACCTTTTTTGTCGGTTGCAGAGAAGAAAGGTGACAACATTCTTGTTGTTGAAGATGTTGATGATGACGTTGTTGTTTTGCCATCACCTATATCCGGTGAAGAAATTTTTTTTAAACTTGAGGTTCCAAGGGCCTGTGCTATTTTTTGTGCAGCAGCAGGTTTCTCGCAAATTACTAGTGCGAAAGGCTCCGGTATGGCAATGATGCTTGTTGTTGCACTCAAACCTATTATTGACTATTGCATGTTGACAATATAACTAATTAATTTTGTTCTTTGCAAGTTTAGCAAACAACAACATAATAAGCTGTTATCACGACATTTATCTTTTTTACTAAATGAATGGGTATGAGAAATAAAGCATCATGTAGAAAAAGAGCATAAAAAAAAACTAATCAACCCAAGTATTGGATCAGTTAAAAATTTTATGCTAAAAATTGCTGCAGAGATAGTTTTGCATGGAAACTAACCAAGGAAACAGTTTTTGTCATTTTATAGTGTAATGCTAAAGTCATCTTGAAAGTTTTTTATTTCTGAATATCTATATCAAATGGCATAGAAAATCTTGTCAAATGATATCCATGGTAATGATAGTGATTCTCAATCTTTGTCATCGCCATCAACACATGATTATTTGGATTCACCATTAGGTGTTGATAAAACCCCATCTATATCATCACCAAAACAACCAAAGTCAAAAGAAAAAACAGAGATTCTATATGGAGAGCAAGCAGCCATGGATGGCATCACTCAAGCTATGAACAATGTTAAAAACAAAGCAGATGTTTGTGGGGACTCTCTTTCGCCATCTTTTTCCATGGGCGTCAACCAGATAAAAAATGGATACATAGATTTCAAAAGGCGAGGCGTTAAAATCAGATTCATTACAGAAATCACAAAAGACAACATCGGTTTCTGCAAAGAGCTAATGCAGTATGTCGAACTCCGACACGCCCCAGCAGTCAAAGGCAATATGGCAGTAAGTGAGACGGAATATGTTGCCACCGCAAAACTAGAAGGGGAAGCCAAACCCGTGACTCAGACAATTTACAGCAATTCCAAGGCAATAATTGAGCAGCACAGATATTTCTTTGAGAATCTGTGGAGTATAGCAACACCTGCAGAGCTAAAAATCACAGAAATCGAGGAAGGAATAGAGCCGGTAAAAACAGGAATATTAGAAGACAGCAAAGAGATACGCAAAAAAATCATAGAGCTAGCTAAAAAATCCAATGACATGAGCATTTGCTCTACAATAGGTGGCATGCAACTAATCTATAACAACTTTTTCGAAGTGTATAAGGATGTAATAAAAAGGTCTAGGAGCAGAAAGCATAAAGGTATCAGATGGGTTGTATCAATAAATAACAAGGAAGATATCGAACTGGTCAAAGTTTTTTTGAATGAAGGGGTAAAAATACACCATGTAAACAGCGAACCACTTTTGAGTTTTGCCCTAAGTGACAAAATGTTAAATTCCACCATTGAAAAGATGGAAAAAGGTATAACAGTATCTAGCCTTTTAACAAGTAACGATCCCCTTTATCTTAATCACTATAGTGAAATATTCAAAGAACTGTGGAAAACAGGAATCGATGCAAAAGACAGAATCAAAGATATTGAGGAAGGGCGATACATCAATGTCAATATAATACTAAATCCAAAAAAATCAATTAAATTTGTTTCAGAACTAAACGAATCAGCTAAAAAAGAGATATTGATAATATTGTCATCTGACTATGGGTTTCTACGTACAGTAAAAACAGGAGTCTTTGATTCATTAAACCAAATAGCACTTGATGGAATTAAGGTAAAAGTCCTAATTCCGTCCGATTCTGCCAACGAGGATAAAATAAACACAATAAAATCAAACTATCATAACATAGAATTTAGAATCTTACAATTCTCTTTGCAAATGGCAATAGGAATTACCGTTATTGATAGAGAAAAAACAATGATATTTGAGATAAAGGACGACATCAAAGATAAAATCCTACAGACTCTAGGTTTGGCAATATATATTGAAGGCAAATCTGCAGCGTTATCCTATGTGTCTATTTTTGAGAGCCTTTGGAAACAAGCAGAGATGTATAAACAACTACAAATTCATGATAGGATGCAAAAAGATTTCATAAATACTGCGGCTCATGAGTTAAGAACACCCATTCAGCCATTACTGGGGCTTACACAAATTCTTAGAATGAAAGCAAAGGATAAAGAACAAATTGAAATGCTTGATATTGTAATCAGAAACACAAAGAAACTAAAGGCTTTATCTGAAAACATTTTGGACGTATCAAAAATCGAGAGCAACTCACTTAACCTACACAAAGAAAAATTTAGCCTTGATGGATTAGTGTTGGATATTGTTAAAGAATTGGGAAACAACCTACTGGTAGATGGAAACAAAGAGATAAAGTTTGAGTGCTCTAATTCAGCTGGTGATGCACCCATTTTGGTAGAGGGGGATAAAAACAGAATAGGCCAAGCAATATCCAACCTGGTTGGCAATTCCATAAAATTCACCCCACAGAAAGTGGGAACCATATGCATAAACATCAAAAAGGGAAAAAGTGGAAAGGATAAAGACGCAGTCGTTGTTGTTGAAATAAAGGATACGGGTAGTGGCATTGACCCAGATATGTTTCCCAAGTTATTCACAAAGTTTGCAACAAAATCCTTTCATGGTACCGGATTAGGCTTGTACATTTGCAAAAACATTGTAGATGCCCATGGTGGGCAGATATGGGCCGAAAACAACACGGACAACAACGATAGCAATGGTGGAAAAAAAGGCGCCACATTTTCATTTAGCATACCGCTAAAAGACTAAATCAAGTGTTATTCATTTGCGGTCATCTTTAAAAAACAATTTGGGATAATTATCAATCCAGGTTGCTACATTTCCCATGCATACAAACAACTATCCTAAAATAAGCATCATGGCATTCAAACTCCCTTTTACACGCGTTCAATAAACCAAAAACAAGGCCACATGCCATTTAGGTTCCCTCAAAAAAAACTATTGGGTTGGAGCACGGGTAGAAGGTATTGACCTTGTTATGCAGAACCTATTGCTTTATTTGAGGATTTTCCAAAGAAGGCTTTAGCATGAGGCCGGTAAAGATAGTATAATATTATTAGGTTAATAGCAATTCCAATTATTTGTCCCATGAACCCAGCTGCCACAGAGTTGCCCCCATCAGCAATTGATGCGGTAAAAATTGAATTTGTAATTCCTGAAACTATTTGAACCGCAATGCTTATTATTGTCAACACTATTGTTATCGTCCATGCCCATCCTTTACCTTTTAACAGGCCATATGACACAACTAAATAACCTATGCCGATTATCAGAAGAACCGTCCCTGATACTAGTAATATTATTCCAAAAATAGGCCCTACAGATTGAAACTCGGGGGAATTGTTAGTGGAAACTGAAATCAATGCTCCAGTTCCCATTAGTGTTAGTCCCAAAGTTAGCAACAACATTCCCAATATTACAGCAAGAATCGCAATGATTGTCACACCAATGGGCCTGCTCTTTTTTTGTGCCAATATTTTAAGGTTATTTCCCCAATAAATAAAGCTAAACTCAATCTCTCGCAAGAATAAAAACGCAG
>JACDHC010000044.1 GCA_013821245.1 Candidatus Nitrosopumilus sp. | reverse complement strand
CCCTGTAGCAGACGAATCTGGTGGAGATGGCAACTCTGTAGCAGAAAGTAATGAAAATAATGGTGATTTAGGCCCATTAACACCGACACCACCAGTCACAATAACAGAAACACCGACACCACCAGTCACAATAACAGAAACACCGACACCAACTGCCACCCCAACACCAACACCAACACCAACTGCCACCCCAACACCTTCTGGGACAAGCCAGAACGCTTTCTGCTTTTCTGGAGGGGATACCATCAACTCATGCAACAACACAATCAACAACATCATCAAAAACCAAATAACCAATAGAAACACAGTAACAGAAACTGGCACAATAGTGGTCCAGGACCGAACCGGAAGTTTTGCCGCGACACCATCTTGCAATCCAATTGAGCGAACTGTGTCTTTGGGACCCTCCACAATGCTGGACAACGGAATGAGGGTGATTGCAATACTCTCTCCATGTCATTTGCTGGATGGGTCTGTATTGCTTAACTTGCCAACCAATGGAATCGACATTGTGGCAGCACACTTGGTAGGTGGAGAGGCGGTAGACGGAATAGTCGTCACCAAGCAATTCGTCGCTAACCTTGGAAATGGCCAATCACTTTACTCTACGGACCTTAATCAAACCATGTCTGGTGTAACCCCAAATGGAGGGGAACCAGAAACGCTTGACGACAACACCAATGCGATACTTTTGTGGAATAATGAAGGAGAAGATGTTGAGTTCAATGCTGACAACACCTTGGCTTTGAACATCATCAGCCACAGATAAAAAATAATCCATTCTTTTCTTTACTAATATTTGGTATTAAAGTTAACTAAACTTAAGTTTAACTATAAATTCAATTGAGCCCTTTTGCCCGCCTTACTCAAACCCCCTAAGTCAAAGATGAAAATAATCCCGTTAACATAATGGGTAAATGCGCATGTAAAAAGAGAAATAATAACCGCAAGACCCTGATTTTATGCATATATTCCAGACATAACCATCTTTTTCCAATTTTACATTGTCAAAAATATTCATAAGGTAATATTATATTGCCATGCCTGTGATCATATTAAAGTCATTGATCTATTATTCTGCTTAATGTTTCTTTACAAGATAACCTAGGAAGTAACTTGCTGTAAAAAGAGGATTAGAACCCTAAACTAAATGATGTACAGGATACCAATAAAAATTGCCAAGGAGACTAAATTTACTCCTTCCAGTATTGCATTGAATTGGGTAACTTACAGGCTTTATTTTTGTTTAGATTGCGATTTAGGTTCAAGTTGTTGGTATTTCATTATAAATAGGTTAACTACCAAAGGCACATCCTTCTCACCTTTATTAATCCAATAACTAACCCACCCTGAATGCGGCATGACATGATGAGGTTTAACACGTCCAGAATTCACAAGTTCATTTCGAATTTTCATTGGAAAGGGTAAATCAGCTAACCTATCCCCATGTATGTGTCCCATTTCTCTCTTATTCAGACGAAACTCGATGCCTCCAAATCTATGTGGTTCGGTGGTAACGTTGGGCCAGCTTGTTATTTCCTTTTTGATTCTCTCAGAGATTGTATCCATAAACATGATATAACGCTTTAGATTATAAACTATAAGGTTTACAAAATATATAAAATCCTATCTAATGTTAGACGGATAAAGTAAGGGATCCATGATACTTGGTTGTGATATTAAATAAAAGGTAAAACTCTGAGACATTTATCTAAATGCTGTCCAATACTTTGATTTTAAAAGGACAATCCGGAAATAATTTCCTTTAAGTATTTTTTTCACCAGTATCTTATTATTTGTATTTTATTAATAACGAAATAACTCACAACTAAGATATGTTGTTAAAAGCCATGTAGAAAAAGCGCCAACTCTTCAAATTAAGTAATACAAATGCTAAATACATACTACAGCAATATGACCAATACAAGTTTTTCTTGATGTCTCATCACTAGTAACGATATATCTTCAATTAATATCAAGTTTCATCTTAACATCCGAGCCCTTTGTAATTGTGTATATTCTGTATAGAAAGAGAAAATAAGTCATTGAAGATTCAGGTAAAGGAGAACTAGAATATTAATTTGAATCATCAATCCTTCTCAAATAATCGATAGAAAATATCAAATATCTATGGGGAATGGAATCAAAAGAAAAATTAGTTACTTGGGAAATAAGTTTTCGAGTTGGGATTATACAATAATGCACAAGTTCATTTGTTCCTTAAAAAACCTGACGGCTCTACAAAATTAAGATATTCTCCCATCGTCATAATTATCAACAAATACTTTATACAGTCTAATTTAAAATAAAACCTCAATTTTAATACGGGCACTAGATTCAGTTAAAGGTTATCAACCGGATCAGGTATATAATGTACATCAGGAATGAAAGCATTCAACAGTAGGTCTGCAGTTGAGGAATACATATCCACTCATTCTCTTGGCTTTTCTACACCGGATTTAACGCTAAAAGAATTTGTTTTATGGCTGTGTGAACAGGTAAACGATCCCAAGGGAAAGGAGATGGCTCCAAGGATAATGCTTTATCTTAAAGGAGAAGAAAATGCCGAAAGTGGAAGGGATTTGTCTCAGACCACTTTACCCAAATTATCCAGTAAAATAACGGAGCCAAAAACAACCTCCTTAAACAAACCAACTTCCATCACAGAATCAAAATTTTGTATCGAGTGTGGCTCAAAACTTAACTTAAAATCCAAGTTCTGCATTAGATGCGGGACAAAACAAGCAGAGGTTTAAAAAGAGATCTTTTATATTTGGAAATTGATCTGCCATTAATTTACCTGCTTTTAGAGTATCAATATCACATAACTTCCATTTTTAATAGCCGGCATTTTATTTCTTTGGTATCATAAACAGTATCTTTTATCTTTGTAAAAATCTCCTTATGTATAATCTCTTTTTGTAGTTGTAATATGTTCCTGTAAATGTCTTTACAGAACATTTTATTTATAACATCAATAGATTCTTTTTCATTTGAATTATTATAGGTTTCATAACTCTTAATAATTGCAAAAGGAGTTGTCTTTTCTTATATCAATAACCTTCTCAATTGCTTAATTACTTGTTACTAGAAAATGGTTATGTATTTAAAAAGTATTATATAATTCATCCATACGTTTTTAAAAATATGGATTATTTAAGTTATCTAAATACTGTTATACTTTTATGCCAAGTTCTTTACATCATGATTAATAGGCATATTCTTTCCTTAGCTCTGCACTGCTTCCTGCAAATTTATTCCGGTTAAAAATTCTTCCAACACTTTGTCTAATGCTTCAGGATTATGAAGTATTAACCAGTGTCCCTCCCCTTCAATAACTTTTAAATTAAATTTCGGAATTTCTTGCTTCATTTTACTCTTTAGATTCATAAATACTTCATCATCACTGCCAACTATTCCATATAGTTTACAATCGGCACTTCTTAAAACGTTATTTATATCATCAGGCATTGTACGTACTGCATCTCTTGCAGCAACAAAGCCTTCAACAGAAGTTTTTGCAAATATTTCTTTAAACAAATTCCATTCTTTCTCATCCTCAAATGCCTTTTCCTTGCCTTGTTTTTGTTGTCGTTCATACTCTGCTACTGCCCCCATTCCCTTTGTAGTGGCTAATTTTATTGAAACTGAATCTTCTAGTTTGTCTTCGGGGATTGGTATTGAGGATCCACTTATGAATATTATTGCGTCTATCTTATGCGAATTATGTTTTGCACACACTGCAGCTATTTTTCCACCTATTGAATGACCAATTAAAGTACATTTTTATTTTAAAGGCTGATAAATGATATATGCCTCTCAATGATTTTTTTCCCTCGGTTATCCGATAAAATTGCTATTCTCAAACATTATTTTAGGTTATTTTTGAGATCTTTTAACGGCAAACTAAATGAAAATGTCGCACCCTTTCCATCATCATTGTTTCTTGCCCATATCCTTCCACCATGGGCTTCCACGATATTTTTGCAAATAAATAAGCCAAGACCAGTCCCCTTGTCGGATTTTGTTGCGAATTTGGTAAACAACTTGGGCATTATTTCCATGTGGATGCCCCTTCCATTATCTTTTATTGCTATGACTGCGTATTTTTGGCAATTGATAACTTCTCTTTTTATATCCATTTCTATCATCTCATCCTCATTTGTGAATTTAAATGCATTATCCAATAAATTGGAAATAACCTGAGACACCCTTGATTTATCCACCTCTGCTAAAAAGGAACCATAACTGCCATGTTTATTTAATTGTGAAAAGTCTAGCCTAGAGTTATACCTTTCTTCATTGTTTAAATGGCGTTTGTATCTACCTTCAATGTCATTCATCACATGATTTTCGTAATCCATCATATGCTCCAGCAAAAATAGCCTTAAATCAACGGCCTCTTTATGAAGGCTCAAAGAATTTGTTTCTATCCTCGTAATGTCTAAAACATTGGTTGTCAATGAGATCAGTTTTTTTGTGTTTCTAATAATAGTATCGATATAGCCAATAGTTTGATTTTTGTTTATCAGTACTTCGTGCTTGTTTCCTGATTCATTTTGGATTATACTTGATTTGAGAACCTCAGAAATTGCAAGTATTGGCTGAATTGGATTCTTTAACTCATGTGCCGCGATATGAATAAAGTCTTTCTGGAGTATTTCACTCTTCTTTAGTTGTTGGTATAACTCTGTTTGTTCCCACAAATTTTCAAATATGGAAACATATGATAACACGCCTGCCTTACTATTGGAATAAGTTGACAATCCTATTGCTTCATGAAATGTCTCTTTTGTATCGTCCCTTAGTTCCATCACCAAGGACACCTTTTTGTCAACTATGAGGATGGTGGATCCTGTTTCCAATTACGTTTGGATATACCTTATTTGAACATTGCTGTTGTTGTTGTTCGCATTGTCTATTAAATAATTGTATTTTTCCAAACTGTCATTTAATTCCACAGTATTTTTGCTTTTAGGAACAAGCATCCTTACTTTTACGCTTCTACATGTTGCTGCATAAGTAATCGCGTCAATTACCCCGATTTTGTACTGTCTCAGAAAAGCGTTGGTGGTAGGAAGAATAAGCATAATCTCTTTATTTGCGGATCTCAACAAATCCAAATACGTATTTCCAGCGTTGGCCGACCTTGAGATTATGTCCACCATTTCAGGATCAAGTCCCCTTTCAATATCATCTATAACGTCTATGGCATCTATGCCATTTTTCCACAGTTCCTCAAATACCGTTTTGTACTGCTTTATGTAGAGACCATCGTTGCTTGTAAACAAACTGTTTATGGTTTTTCTTTCTTCTTTGCGATCGATTTGTTCGGCATTTGAGAAGAAAACTCTGTTAGTTACCAGAAAGTTTAATGGCGGAAGGTTTCTTACGCTCCTGATTTTGACACCAATGTCCAAGAATAGTTTGGCCAACCCCGCATCCTCTTTACAACTTATGTGTGTAACCCATCTTACACCGCTGTGATACCCCTTCTCGTATTTCTCCATTATCTCCTGATATACACCAAAAAAAGAATTGTGTACTATTTTTAGCAAGCCAGTGTCCGAACAAACTAATATTTCATCACTGCTTTTACCCAAAGACTCTATCTTGTTGTTTATGTTTTTTGCATCTTCCACAATTTTGGTTTCTGTTCTTTCGATTCCCTCTTCAATCTCCCTCATCCTTTGCGTTGCCGGTATAGCATTGATCCACAAACTTTCAAAAACCAATTGCTGCTGCTCCACTATTTCCTTTACGTTACTGTGGATAAGGTGGGGAACAGGTTTAGCTTCCTGCAAATTGGCTGTAGCAATATATTCCGTTTCGCTTACAGCCATTCCCGCTTTGGCGTTGTCCATGTGACGCACCTCCGCTATCTTCATCAGTTCTTTACAATAGTTGATGTTGTGCCTTGTAATCAGAGATGTACCTTATTTTGACACCCCTCTCATGGGCGTTTCTCATGCCTTTTCTTAGTTGCTCCAGGCCCATTGCTATTGTGGGACCATTGGAATCCGCATAATTGTCCCATCTGCTTCTTGCGTTGTTTACTGTTTGTAAAATTAATTTTGTAGTTTCACCTCCACCGTAGACAATAGTGGTTTTTTCCTTTAATGTGGCATTGTTATTGTCATCTATGTCAACATTTGGATCTTGAGTCGCAGTGTAAGAATCTATATCTTTGTTGTCTAAAGGTAGATTTTTATCTATTTTTTTGGAATATTTTGGTTATTTTACTGTTGATAAACATTTTTATCCAGTTAATTTTAATCAATAATAATAAATTATTTCTCTAATTGATTATTGATAACCTTTAAGAAAAAGAAATGCTCCCTTAACTCTGCTAAGCCCTTTATCAATAATATGGAATGATAAATACTATGCTGAATACTATATACTTGATGTCCTCATCTAATCAATACAGATGTGAACCATGCAGTATGTCTTTTAATAGCCAAGAAGAACTGGACAAACATACTCGTGAAGAGCATATATAAAAAGCAAGTAGTAATCTAAAACTAAATTAATGTATTATATCTAAATGAATTTTTTATTTATTATTCATTTATTTTTAGGTTTATTATCAAAGTATTCTTCTGTTTTTGCTGAATTACTTTTGCAGTAAAATTTAATATTATTATTTGATTGTTTGAAAACTATTTAGCACTATAGTAATCGTTGAAGTAGAAGTTGTGGTGATGTAGATGGTACATAAACTCATATTTTATTTAGTAGAGGTTATTAATTATTTAAAAGTAATTTGGTAGATTATGAACTATAAAATTGGATAAGAAATTCACAAAATATAATTCATACTAATTATAATTATTAATCAATTATAATATAGAGAGATAATGAAGTATCAACGAAATTCAATATAGATACAATTTGGTATTAAAATGGAAAAAAGTTTTTATAAAATCTCAAAACACATCCTTTTAATTTATAGTAAACAACTATCAAATCAAAGACTTGTCTCAGGAATTGCTATCTCAGTCGTATTTATGACGTCATTATCTATCTTAAGTATTCTATATCTTCCCATGCATTGGGAGTAATGATGGACAATAAAACACGAATGATGATGGACAATAAAACACGAATGATGATGGATAACCCTAATAGTGGAATGATGATGGACAATAATACAGGAATGATGAATAAATAAATTCAAAACTAGAGAAAACAACACAACAACAGCTTTTTTTTAGATTTCATAAAAAATCATAGCAAATGTTTAAAACATTCTACTAAAATTAATTAGATTATCAATAATTCTTATTCTGTTAGTGTCTCTTTTAGATCCCGCAAAAAGAAACCATAGTAATCGCTTGGTGTTAGAGTCAGGCATTTTAATGCTATAATGATAAAGCATACTCAAAAGGTATTCTTTGACTACCTTTACTGATTTATGGTATAAAAAAAGAATTTAGTTTGGATGTAGTATGGAAATAACTAATAACATGATTGACTGAAAGATAACTTGTGCTTAAAGTAAAAATAGTACATGCATCCGTATTTCATTTCTTAATTGGTATTACTGTAATCGCATTAGTTTTTGGGTATTTAGCATATTTTTCTAGTTCCTCTTTTGGACAGGCTGTTATCAAAACAGATGGGGTGAATGCTCAAAAGCAAACATCAATTGCAGAGTTTAGCAATGGACAGAAAATAGACGCATCAGGAATTAAACAGGCACCTGAATTTAACAAAACTGGAAGCAGTGTAAACATAAATAATAATAGCCAACCGCTAACTATGGCAGGCTTAAAAGGAAAAGTTGTGCTTGTCAACTTTTGGACCTATAGTTGCATTAATGTTCTACGAACTCTTCCATATCTTATAGATTGGAATGCCAAATATGCAGATAAGGGGTTAGTAATAGTTGGAGTACATGCACCAGAATTTGAGTTTGAAAAAAACATAGATAATGTAAAGAATGCATTACAGAGATACGATATCAGGTATCCGGTTATCCAAGACAATGATCATAAAATATGGAATGCTTATGGGAACAATTATTGGCCAAGAATGTATCTTGCAGATGATAAAGGTTTTATAAGATATGACAAGATTGGTGAAGGTGACTATAATCAAACAGAAAAGGTAATTCAATCGCTCCTATCTGAAAGAAATAGTAACAAGGGAATAAAAGATATTGATAATGGAAATAGAACCTTCCCATACGAGAATAAATCGCAGTTCAATTCTAAAAACAACATTAGCAAGTTCCTTGCACAATCAGTTGACTTTTCAAAAATTAAAACACCCGAATTGTATTTTGGAAATCAATCTTCCAGTTCATCATTAGGAAATCCTCAAGGTTTTCACCTCGGGCAAACTGTCACATATAGTATACCATCATCCAATTCAACCATCAAACCCAATACAATATACCTGGAAGGGCAATGGACAAACAATGATGATAACGTGGAATTACAAGGTGATACTGGTCGCATTTTACTAAATTATTCTGCAAAGGCCGTAAACTTGGTTGCAGGTGATGGTGATGGTAAAAGTCAAGGAACAGTTTATGATGACAATTCGTTGTTATCCAGTATTTCCAAAGGAGTAGACATAAAAAATGAGTCCATATTTATAATAGATGGTCCAAGGTTATATAACATAGTAAACCACCCCTCATATAGTGGTGGGGCTCATTCACTTTTAATCGACATCAAAGGAAAAGGATTTCAAGCTTATGTATTTACATTTGGATAGACAAATTGATTCTACCACTTTTAACAAAGTGAATAAACAATACCAGGTGAACCAATCACCATCTATTTTTTCATATTTGATACACTCGTTATCAATTTATTTAAGATATTGTTGTAAATGAAAATCAACCTTTACTTATTGATGATTTAGCACAAAAGAGAATTAAAGATAATCTGTCATTAGAAAAAACTTACGAATTAAGTGGATTTTCTTTATAGATTTAATAATTTTAATAAAAAATTAAATCAAATCCCAGTTAATAAAAGGTGTTGTGATAAAAAGGAAATATTTTAATTCAATTGCAATGTTGAATACATCTTATAGCCTATCCCAAAATTATCTTTCTGTATATGATGATACAACATGAGAACTGTACCAACCCAGGATAGTTCTCTGCTTTCTTTTCATATCTTGTGTACAGTTTCCTGAATCGGTTATGCCATCAGTTGGTTCCCTCTCCACTACCCATCTCCTGGCAGCAGGATGTTTTTTTCGGTTTGGCATCTTTTGTGTTTCTGTCTTGACCTCCCCTCTTTTTCTCCTGTACGGTAAATGCGGTACATAGCCTCGGCGGATGATTTCCTGTTTTGCTGTCTTGGAATTGTACGCTTTATCAAGACATAGGTGCTGTAGTTTTCTTTTTCCAGACAAGCTACGTTTTGTTAATGATGATGAGGATGATGATGATCGTTTGATAATTGTATTATCCACTACATCTGTTACCAGTTTTATATCATGGGTGCTTGCGGAAGATATGACAGCTGAGAGTGGGATTCCTTTTGCATCCGTTAAAATATGCCTTTTTGTGCCCAGTTTGCTTCTATCGGTGGGATTGTTTCCGGTCATCGCCCCCCCCTAAGGGCGACTTTATAGATATGCTGTCATCAAGCGATTGCCATGTCCACTTGATGCCCATTGGATCATCATAAATTTTGAGTAGCCTAATCCACACCTTTTTGAAAATGTCTGACCCGACCCACTCCTGAAACCGTCTGTGACATGTGGAACCAGAGCCATACTCTGCTGCAGGCAGCATCTTCCACTGACATCCGGCTCTTAGGATATAGAGGACACACCATCAAGTACTTTTCTGAAAGGTACATTTGGCCGGCCTATTGTTTTAGGCGGTTTCTCCCTGGGCAAAATATTTCTAATCTCATCCCATAACTCATCTGGAATATTGAGTATAGTGAAATTATCCTTTTTATCCTTCCACTTCTGCTGGATACGGGTCACACTTTAGCAGTGATCATAACAAGCTATAATTCTATCGAATTTTGGGATAGGCTCTTTATCTATTTTCTTATTTTTATAAATGGAATATGGTTTGTAGTATATTTTTTCTAACCTTGATATCGATAAGTTTTGTCAACAAAATGAGCAAATATACTAATTATTCCCGAAATAATCCCAACAAATGGCCCAAACCCCATTACTATCATGCGGTCTATTATAACAGATGCGTTTCCCTTCCACTCTTCGCCTATAATTCCACCTGCGATTTCAGCGTGTTCACTAAACTGAGTTTTAAAAGACTGTATTGAATAAATCCATGATATTGATGCAACTACAACCAAAATTCCAGCGATTAATGTAATCTTTGACCATCTATCAAATTTTATAGATATACCTTTCTTAATTTTTCCCAATCCGGCAACTATAATTGAACCAATCAAGATAATAATCGAGATTGGATATGCAATCATACTAAAAAAAAGTGCAAATGAAGAGTTTGTATATACATTTGACAAATCAATTAAAATAGGATCTGCTCGAAGTTTAGAAGAATTATTACTAGTAACGGTATTTTCTTCTGTTTTCTGGTAATCTAATAACGAAGTTATAAAACTTGGTAATGTATAGACCCTCTGACCAAAAATATTGGTTACCAGCCATGGAATAATGAGGGAAAGTAAAAGTAAACTTATGGCTACTGCAAGAAGTAGAAATGCATAATTCATTTTATAGTTCATTAGATAAACACATTGATAAACAATTCTTAAGAATGGATTATGCCTTGTAAAGATCCTGTGACTCGAATTGAATTTTGTTTATTAGCGGGCCAGATTGTTGTTTTTCTCGGTCTTGAAGTTGGGTATATTGGTCGTCTGATATAATAAATTCAATTTGTGAAAGTTTTGCATTCTCTCCATCACCCTCATATAGAAAACAACTTTTATTCAGTTTTTTGTGTAATCTTTTATCCCTTGTTATTAAGACAATATTGTTCAGAAAGGTGAGCTCATCCGATTCTAATTCCAAAAACAAGAAAGATGAAGATGGGATTGGAAACCCTGACGACAATAAAGATAACAATAAAAATAAAAAATATGACGTTAAGAAAAGCAAACCCATAGGTCCTGTCTTTAAAAGACTGTTGTGGCACCTAATTTGCAGTACCCGGGGCGGAGTAAACAGGGCAAAAATACAGAATGTTTTAACGGATTTTGGCTAGAACCTGATTGAGTGTTAGGTCACGGTTAGTCTCTGTGTTCAAAAATTTGGCAAGGTTAAGAGAATAATTGTTCATTGTTGAGGGGCCGCTCAATGACGATATAAATAGCGTATAGGCAGGGTATTGTAAGTATTTTATAAGGTATCGTTCAATATCGTGAGTAATAACAGTGTTGGTATCATTATTAGATAACGATGATGGTGACTGGGATTTTGAGATATCAATATATCTTCAACATAGTTACTATTAAATATATCATATCATTTATCTAATTTAAATTGATTGAACCAATTTGCCCACCTTACCCAAACCCCATTAGTCAAAGTGAAAAAGTGACTGAGTCCCAGTATCGTTAGAACCCTTTGTCTTTGAATGTTAAATAGTATTTAGGCTCGGTTCACGTGGGGCTTTTTAATCTTTTGTTATGATAATCCTCTAATGGAAGGTAATCAATTGAAAATAATTCAACCTACCTTAACAAATCCTCTCTTAGTATTTTATGAAATTCACTGTCTGATAGTTCCTTTTTTAATTTCGAATACTTTTTAGAGTCAATTCCAACTGTTATCCTCACAATAGGTTCGGCGTTATTTCCATTAGAAACTTTTTTTATTGCGTGGATTGTCTCATTGGCAACAACCTCGGGGTAAGGTGCGTTGCTCATTGCCTTATAATAAAATGACAAGAATTTTCCTATGGTGTTGCTATATGAAGACAACAAAGTATCCCCATCATTTTTATTAACCGGCGGATTGACATATTCTCCATTTCTGTCAACTCCATACCTATTTGTGGGCACAATCAAATCCTGTACAAATTCCGTGTTTATCACCCCAGGTTCTACAAGTATCACTTTTATTCCAAAAGGCTCAACCTCAAAAGACAGGGATTCGCTCAATCCCTCAACTGCAAATTTCGTTCCGCAGTAAATGGATTGGGAAGGAACACCTGCTAAACCAGCTATGGAGCTAATATTGACTATAATT
>JACDHC010000200.1 GCA_013821245.1 Candidatus Nitrosopumilus sp. | reverse complement strand
ACGTTATATTATATGCGCCATAAGGGTGTTTTTATTTATATAGGTTTCAGCGATAGATATACTTAAGGATAATTACTTAAGTTTTAGTGTCTCAGGAGACACAAATTACATGGTGCCATTTTTCTTGCAGAGGCCTGTGTAATGATATTCTATGTTTGCAATTGTTTATAAAAAAAGCATATGCGTAAACAGCATGGTTTTCCAGTCCTTTACCATCATCATCATCATCATCATGACATCCACCTATAACGAGATCAAACCCCAAACCGATAACTGCAATGGGCACAACTAGTCCCAAATATTCCCTTTTGGCATCCATGACAAAAGAATCTGGGCCAGATTGTACAAACTATAGATGGATGACTCCAGGGTTATTTTTGGTTATGTGATGATTGCCAGATTAAATACCATTTAATCAGTCCCATTGTTGATGCTCATTGCCGTGTTATGGTGTAGGTAAAGTGCAATCCGGATGTGTCTTTTAGGGCGCAAACTATTTCCAAATTTATGCATCTAACACCAAACCTGAAAGTATCTAATTTATTTGGCCTGAAGGCTACGTCTTTATTGCTTGTATTTAAGATCAATCTGACCAGGCTTCCGGTCACTATTGGTTGCGCTGTTTTCATTTCAGGTCTCGCTATAAAAAACCATGGCCAGCATAACTGTAGTTTACTGTACTATGTGTGCTGTTAAATCATATAACCTATATCTTGTTTGTCATGGTTTTGTTTTTCCATTTATAGTGATGATATGCAATACAGACCCTGATACATCTTGTGGGGAATTGTCGTTGGTTCATAAATATTGGTCATAGAGGAGCGTTGCAATAATTTTTTTATTTTATTGTGATGCTAGTATCTGTCTATAGACTAGGAGAAAAAAATTCTATACTTTACCGTAAAATAGTCTATATGTTTTTAAACGATGGTATAAAAGGTTTTTTGAATAAATAATGCACTCATTATTTGCAATGATGCTTATTTTAGCCTTGTCATTATCTTTTTTAGAAATACAACACCAAGAACAAGGACTGAATGTCTCATCTGTTCATGCCTTACAACATCCGCAACAACAACAACAAGATTTACCCGACAACCTTAAAGAAGGACCATCATTTACCTTCAATGCAGCATTATCTTTTTTGTATTCTGCATCCTATAATTTGTTAAATACTTCCTATGTTTCTGATACATCAAAAAGCCAAGGGATCGTACCCGATAATATCAATGTAGCAATATCTAATGAACTTGCTCTTAAAGAATTTTCAGTTCCATTGGGTTCTCGACCCCACGATGTCGCACCATCTCTTTCAGACACTAACATTGTATGGTATACAGCTCAAGCCCTGGGAGAACTAGGCAAGTTAAACACCTCTACAGGTAAAACTCATCATATCTCTTTAGGACCTGGGTCGGCACCTCATGGTGTAATTGTAGGACCAGATGGGGCTCCGTGGATTACTGATGGCGGTCTAAATGCCATAGTTAGAGTTGATCCTGTTACTGAAGATGTGGAAATATTTCCGTTGCCGGAGGGCAGCTCTCCTTTTGCTAACCTTAACACAGCAACTTTTGATAAAAACGGTGCACTGTGGTTTACTGGGCAGAGCGGCATTTATGGTAGATTATATCCTTCAAATGGGCATATGGATATATTTGAAGCACCCAGAGGTCCTGGGCCATATGGTATATCTGTGACGCCAAATGGGACAGTATATTTTGCATCACTCGCAGGAAGCTATATTGCCCGTATAGACTCTCAAACTGGAGCAGCTACTGTAATTGAGCCACCTACTCCAGATCAAGGTGCAAGACGTGTTTGGTCCGATTCGCAAGGTCATATTTGGGTAAGTGAGTGGAATGTAGGGAAACTCGGAATGTATAGCCCTGAAGATGACAGGTGGAAAGAATGGCACCTACCCGGCGATAATCCTATGCCATATGCTGTGTATGTGGACGAAAAAGATAAGGTATGGCTAAGTGATTTTGGTGCAAATTCATTTGTACGTTTTGATCAGATAAAGGAAAGTTTTGAGACATTTACTATACCAAGCCAAGGATCAAATGTGCGGCAGATTCTTGGAAAACCTGGTGAAATATGGGGGGCAGAGTCAGGAACTGATAAACTTGTATTGATACACACTGAATCTATTGCAACGTACGGAAAGGAAACTACTAGCAAATGATCTGTGAATAACTATTGTCAATCAAATGATAATTCAAAAGTGATTGAAGATAAGGATTACAAATATGGTAAAAGCCCTGTTTATCTGATGTTAGGTCTATAGTGGCGGTTTACAAACACGTGGCAGATATTATTCCTTGCAGCAAATCCTTTATTTTTAGTTCAACTCTTGAAGAGGTTATAGGACATTGCAAGCCGGATTTAATGTTGGCAGTAAATCTGCTTGCTAAATAAAAAAGCAATAATGGAACTGTTGGATGTGTGGATGTCACATTAATTGATTGATTAACAATATTATGCTGCATAATTTCATTTAAATTATAATATACATAAAATAAAACGTTGTCTATTGGTAAATTTGATATATTGTTTCTTAATAATGATAATTCTTTTAACATCGTTTATCCAAATAATTACAATTGAATCTCTATGTAGGTTGTTCAGGGTGGAGTTATAAGGGATGGAAAGGGACATTTTACCCCGTGAATTTAGAAAATAGGGATTGGTTATCCTATTACTCAAAATTCTTTAAGTTTGTTGAAGTGGATTCAACATTTTACAACATCCCATCAAGATTTGTAGTTAAGGGATGGAAAGATAAAACACCTGATAATTTTAAATTTGCATTAAAGTTTCCAAAAGTAATAACTCATGAGAAAAAACTTGAAGGTGTCTCAAAATACCTTTATCCATTTTTTTATGCATTGGAGCCTCTGATAGACAAAACTTTGGTCTTGTTGATTCAACTTCCACCTTACTTATCAATAGAAAAAGGTTTCAAGCCTTTGAAAAATATGGTTAAAAGGTTAGATGGCAGATATAGGTATGCATTGGAAGTTCGAGAATCTACATGGTTTGATAAAAAAGTGTATGATTTTCTTAAAGAGAGCAATATGTCATTGGCCTGGAGCATGAGGGATGAACTAAAGACACCTCCTATAGTGACATCAGATCAGATTTACATACGATTTATTGGCGATAGAAGCATAAATGAAAATGACTTTGGTAAAATTGTAAAGAACAGGGATAAGGAAGTTATGGAATATATTGATAACATAAATAAAATACAAAGGAGCGATGGTACAAAGGACCATCAAATTATGATTGCTTTCAATAACCATTTTGCTGGATTTGGCCCTGAATCTGCCAATACTTTTTTAAAATTAGTAAATGAACCGGAATTAAACTGGAAGGTGGGATTAAAGCAAGAAGAAGAACATTCTGTTTTCACATCAAATAAAGAACAAACAAGAATTTCAGATTATACTTACCATAAATTATGATTTGGCGAAGAAAAATTACTTATAATAATTGTATTTTAATCAACGATAATATGTCAAAATGGCCCATTTAACAATTTGTGATATGACCAAATCATTTCAGCAGATATACATTAACTGAAAGGGTATAGATGATATGGATGGATATGCAGATTGCTATGAAATACATGAACTAATTGAGAAACAAAAAAATCCCAAGATGATTAAGTTTGGTGTGTGCTATTATCACACTCTGCTGAAATTTGAGCACT
>JACDHC010000199.1 GCA_013821245.1 Candidatus Nitrosopumilus sp. | reverse complement strand
GAGGAAGAGGATGACGAAATTGCAAGAGCAGCGGCCGAGGAAGAGGAAGAGGAAGAGGATGACGAAATAACTGAATTTTTCCTGGATGACTTCTTCGATGAAATGGAGTTCAATCTTCAATCAGCTGGAATTAATATTAACTTAAATTGATAGTAATTTCAAAAATTGAATGATTTTTATTTATTTTTTATATCACTTTCATTTATTTATTTAACACTTATTCTAAAAGATTATTGCAAATTATATAGAGATTTACGAGTATTGTTTTTTCCTATCTAAAACTAATGTAGTTACTTATATATGCCTAATCCGTAACAGTAGGCAAAAACAATGTTTTATTAAACAAATTATGTTATACACATAAAATAAAAATTAATGATTGGAAATGATATATCTTTTCATTTTCCCTTTTTTGAACTCGTTTCCTCATCCAGATCGTCAGCACCTTTCTCCGTTACAGTAAATTTTGTATCCGAATAAGGATGATAAGGAGAATCTATCATTTTTGCAGTTCTGTTTTCACCAGACTTTCGAAGATAAATTCTATAAGTTGATGCATGACCTAAAATATTTCCACCAGCAGCTTTTGTTGGATCTCCAAAGAAAGTATCAGGAGATGATTGTACTTGGTTGGTTATTACGACCGATATATTATAAATTTCGGCCAATCTAATTATCTTATGTAACATGGTATTAAGTCGTTGTTGCCTATCAGCTAATGTACCCCTTCCAGCAAATTCAGCTCTATGAAGAGATATTATACTATCGATTACAACCAAACGAGCTTTATAATCAGTAATGTATTTTCCTAAATCCTTTATAATCAATTCCAAGTGGGAGCTATTATATACTTTGCAAACTGCAATACTTTTTAAAACACTGGATGGATCGAGGCCTCGTGAGGCAGCAATTTGATCAACACGTTCAGGTCTAAAAGTACCTTCTGTATCAATATAGATTGTGCCACTTCCAAAACCACCCATTTCAACTGGTTGATGAGCCATAACGCAAAGGGTATGACAGATTTGAGATTTCCCAGAACCAAATTCACCATAAAATTCTGTAATAGCTTGAGTTTCAATACCACCCAGAAGAAGTTTATCTAACGCTTTTGAACCAGTAGTACAACGTAACAGAGATTTTCTTTTCTCAAGTGCTACGTCAGCAGTGACAAATTCTTTATCCAGTAAATTAGAATCACGCAATAACTGCTGTGCAGCAATAATAAATGCCGCCGCACTTTCTTTAGAAGAATTGATTTCCACAGATAATTCTTCCGAACTAGTAACTGCAAGATCCATAACAGTAAGTATTCCCCCATCACGAAGTTTTTTTGCGGTTGTTGGGCCTATACCCGGAACATCCTGAATATCTAAATCATCAATAATAGTAGGGATAGTTTTAGAATCGACATTATTGTTTGAAATTTCTAGATCTTCATTCGATACAGAAGCAGCCATATTCTCGTCTTTAAATCGGTCAGAGCTTTTTTTATCTGCCATAACATATTATAATAAATTCAGATATATTAAATAATTGAATATCTGATGGTTTTATTTTCTGAGGGTGGGTAAGATTAACTATCCAAAATCAAAAGTTCAGCACCCTCATAATTTCTAAAAGAATCAACTATTCCCCGGATTTGATTGTTAAAGAAAAAGTCACTAATGCTTTGATTATCCATAGATAGTGAAATAGTATTAATTTTATTTAGTTTTATTTCTATAGGCTGATTAGAATCAAATAGCTGATCATCTATCTTTATGTCGATATATCCATTAATTACAGTATGGGAATAAGGATTCAAAATAACTGATGTATTTTGATTTTGAAAATTAGTTAATTCAACAAAATGTTTTTCAAGGCCATCAGAGGTTACTAGCTTAAAAAGACTGTGAAAAAATGTAACATTACCTTGTGTAACGTTTAAAACCCAATCTCCAGAGATCAGTTTTGGAAATTCAAATAATGATGTTTTCACATAATCATCATTTTCAGAATTATTAAAGTTAAATAAATTTGAGGACCCATTAATATCATTACGTTCTAGAATATTGTAATTGGGAAACAAAACTGAAGACAACAACCCCTTTGCAAAAAAGGTATTAGAGCCATTTATTGCCGGCAATCCATCATTACCCCTGTTTAGATCTGGAGCAATCGACATTGCAAAATTATTTAATATTAATTCAGTATTTGTAAGGTAATTTTTCACGTTAAACGAGTCTGTTCCAAGACTGATTTTTGAATATCCCAAATCATTTTTAGAATATACTGAAACGAATGAATATGAAATTATAACGCAAAGAAGAATTATAATTATAGCATATCGAATCAATTTTTATTAATTTAGTTCTGGTGTATCTGTAAGAAATGTTTTATTATTTACCGGCAAGCATTTAAAATGTATTTGTGTGTGAGAATAAAAAAATTGCCACAATATAACCAAATAGCCTTTTTGAGTTATATTTTTACATTCGTTAATTAAAAACAATAAAAAATTATAGTGGTGGCATCATCATCGTTGTATGATCCATTGGAGCTTCAGTGGCCTTGGATCCGGTTTCAGAAGGAACGAGAGAAAAATTCATGATTGATGATGATGATGATGAGGGATTATTCGATGTTTGATTATATTGACTAGCGATTTGTAAAATGAGTGGTTTAGTTAACATAAAGTGAACTACATCTTTTGTTTCATTACTTCCATCCACAACCAGGTTGTAGGTCACATCTTTTCCATTAACAAATCCAGCATAACCGCCAGAGGAGGACAAAGCACTTGGTCTTGGCACGTAAACTTCCTGATGGATATATACATTATTGTCCGTATCATTTAGTTTATTCATATCATAATTAAAGGGCATATCAAATGAAATTGCATTTGATGAGGGAACATATGTTATATTATTTATTTTGTCGTAATAGGAAAGTATTTCGACTGGAATAGGTGTGCCATTCACATCCAAAGATTTATTTTGGTAAGCGCCAACACTAAGCCCTCCATCAAATACAGGCTGTTGATCGTCAGGTAAAATTGTTTTGACAAAGTCAACAGTGACAATTCTTACGATGAAATTGTATAATCCGCCTTCAAGAAATATTGGGCCTGAAGCTACTACATGACCCGAGCCCTGACTGGTATAAGCATTCAAAATAGGATCTATATCTCCAGAAACGGTAATTTGACTGGTGTTTCTTGGTTGCATTTGAATTGAAAGATCGCCATCTGGATCATAAAACCAGTCTGATAACAATTTTTCACCATTTTTTTCAATTGTAATGTAATAGGTAACTTCTTTGAAGGTTTGATTAGTTTTTGAATCATATAGCCTAAAGTCTATTACGGGTTTTTGAGACTGTTTTTGAATCAGGTCAGTCGTTACCACAGGTGGAGACATCTTTATTAACAAATTTGCTTGACGATCACCCAAGGAAGCGACTAATTCTTCCATGAACAATCCATCTCCAAAAACAGTATTGAAAGTTAACACATAGCTTACAAACGATGTAATTAAAAGCATAAAAAAAACACAAAAAGAAATAATACTATTCATAAGTATAATTATACAAACAATTTCACTTATTTATTACTATTGTCAACACAACATAATAATTATATCAATGAAAAAAAATATTTACAGATATGAAAACCCACTATTATTATTATATTTTCATTTTCATTATAATTGTATTCACGTTTCAAGTTTTATTGTTAGATACAAAATCCG
>JACDHC010000043.1 GCA_013821245.1 Candidatus Nitrosopumilus sp. | reverse complement strand
TTCTAACGCGGTTCCCACCAAAGAAGATGAAAAAATTCTCTTGAGCCCATGCAAATACGGAGAACCTACTATGCAACCATATGAAAACTATGCAAACGTGGGAAATGAAAAAGGTGAATCCATAGTTTGCAAAAAAAAATCCACAAACCACATCGTCTCAAAATTCAATGCGATAGCGGGCGATTTGAGCGGTAATGGGGATTAAATCTATTGTCTACCATGGGGAACAGGGAAAACCGGGATGAAGCTTCCAATATGTTGGTTGGAGAAAATGTCCCGGCAAAAAATGCTATTGAAGTAAAGGGATTGGTAAAATCATACAAACAGCTTAAAGTACTTGATGGCATTGACTTTGCGGTCAAACAAGGTACTGTGCTTGCATTACTTGGGCCTAACGGTGCCGGAAAAACGACCACTGTTCATATACTAAGCACTCTTCTTTTACCTGACAGTGGCAAGGCGCTAATTAATGGCCTTGATGTAGTTAAGGAAGATGACAAAGTACGGGGTATGATTGGTTTGACAGGCCAGTATGCAGCATTGGATGAATACTTGACAGGCATAGAAAACCTCCATATGATTGGCCGTCTCTACCGTCTCAGACACCAAGATGTCAAACAAAGAACCCGGGAGTTACTAGAGTTGTTTGACTTGGTGGAGGCATCTAACCGTGCGGTAAAGACCTATTCAGGTGGTATGCGCCGCCGGCTAGACCTAGCTGTCAGCTTGATCGCTTCTCCTCCCGTTATTTTTCTGGATGAGCCTACAACTGGCCTTGACCCTCGGAGCCGCCTGATTATGTGGAAGATTATAAAGCAATTGGTCTCCTCCGGCACGACCATTCTCCTCACTACCCAAGACATGGATGAAGCCGATCACCTTGCAGACAGGATTGTGGTCATTAATGGAGGCAAAATCATTGCAGAAGGCACATCTGATGAGTTAAAGCAGCGAATAGGTTCAGAACGCTTGGAGATAACGGTAGCAGAGGCAAGTGACTTTGACGAAGCTAAAAAGGTTGTTGATGAGGATGGTCTTCACTTTGATGTCAAAAGAAGGACTCTTAGCGTGGTGACCAAAGGTGGTGTGCACCAACTAAAACAAGTTCTGAGCGATTTGGATGACGCGGGAATTGAGGTTGAAAGCGTGTCGTATCGCAGCCCAACACTTGATGATGTTTTTCTTACTCTTACCGGCCACACAACAGAACAATCAAATGGAGAAACAAAGGATCCTCCAAAAGGGTAAAAAGTAATGGCCAAACCTTCCTTCAGCTCTGACATACAAAAAGAGAAACACTCAAAGGTCTTTTGGGCATTGAGTGATTCATGGGTGCTTACCAAACGCAGCATCAAACATATAACTAGAAACCTTGACCAGCTCTTTTCTGTCGCGCTGTTCCCAATGATGTTTTTCCTTCTGTTCCGCTATGTGTTTGGCGGTGCAATAGACACTGGGAACATAAGTTATGTGAACTTCCTTGTTGCCGGCATCTTTGTCCAAATGCTAGCTTTTGGGGCAAACTACACGACAATGAATTTGGCAATTGACCTGCAAAGAGGCATTGTCAATCGGTTTCGTTCCCTTCCAATCACTAGATCATCTCTCCTAACCGGTCATGTTGCAGCGGATTTGGTGAGGAATATGATATCGGGTCTAATTGTAATTGGCGTTAGCTTTCTGGTGGGCTTTCAGCCAGTTGCTGGCCCAACAGATTGGATGTTGGTATTCGGGCTTGCAATCCTCTTTTCACTTGCCATCTCTTGGATATCGGCTATCATGGGCCTGCTTGTCAAAAGCATTGAAGCCGCACAATGGACTGGCTTTATTGTCATTTTTCCTTTGACATTTGTCAGTGGCGCATTTGTCCCAACTGATACCATGCCGGAGGCACTTCGGTTATTCGCTGAAAACCAACCCCTTACGCATGTCATTGATGCAATTCGAGGCTTGCTTGTCGGGACCCCAATCGGCAATTCAGGCTGGCTTGCATTCGCATGGTGCACAGGCATCATCGTTGTTGCCATGCCGGTGGCAACATGGCTCTTTAGGCGTCAGACCTTGAGGTAAATATGAAACACAGAAAGCAGCAGGGCCGCTTTGATCAGCATCCACATTGTTTTTATTGTCAAAGATGAGAAAAATGACATAGCCCCTATCACCATCACCACTGACCTAGGTAACAATGATGGTTACTATAGCGACAATATCCATATAGTATTTTGCATTTATGACATGTGTTTTGGTTTTTTTTGCCTCCACACATGTCATGATAATAAATTTTCTTTAGGAAATACAGAACTAGTGGCAATCACGTTTGGAGACTACTACTACAACTCTAATGCTATTGCCAAAAACCAATCCATAAACTTTTAGAAAAAAAAGGTACATGTCTTTCTTCGCAAATGTCGCCGCCAATGCCCATGCAAAATGGTGAAAACCCAAACCACAATGGGTTTTATATCATTTTTTATATCTGTACCGCTTTTGTCCTATATAATTTCTGTATTTGATTTTCATTTTTAATATTTGCCGGAAATAAACTACACGTGGCGGCCATCTTTACCCTATGAATCCTAAATCCATGTTCTTCTCTTTATCAAACGTAAAGTAAAATTATTGTTCATTAGGATACAATGTTAATAACTGCTGATAAAAGATATGTTCCTTTTATATAGTCACATTAATTCCTTTTTTCCATGCCGACACAACAATCTTTAGGATCATAATTATTCGAAATGGCACAACAAAATGACTTGTTAGATATTATTTATCATTATCTTTTGGTTTTATAAATATAACATACTTTTTTGACATGTCAGAGCTTTATTTTTATAATACTGTTTGTTTTCTATTTCAGTTGATAACAAATAGCCTACAAAGATATGAAAGGAGAAACAAAATGAATTTTAACAATGGGAATAATCATAGTCCTAAAAACTCCACATACCATTTAATGGAGCAAAGGTATTTTTTAGTATGCGATAGTTGCTATTGGACAGCGTCAACATATCACCCTAAATTGGAAAATTTCCTTTATCATGGCGAAAACTGCCCTGTTTGAAAAAAGAACTGAACAGGTTTTCAATTCCCAAATTTTATAGATGAAGTGGGTATAAGCTCTGGGAGGAAAATGATTTACCCAAATAACAACAAAATCAAATCATCATCAAGATTGAAAGCGGAAACCGTAGAACTTTTTATAGTGTCTGAATGATGGGGCTTCTATTTCTGCAATGTCATTAAAAATTACTTAAAGAATATTGCCATTGCCGTCTAAAGCCATCAATAGGAATTTGTATTTGTTTTATCTGGTTAGATATGAACTTGTATTATCTGAAGGGCAAAGGCAACTTATTTAACAGAAAAAGAGGGTGGTGGGGGAAGTTGGACTTGTTTCACATTATTAACAGCGAGAAAAACGAATGACAATTGTTAATGCTGGTGATATTGTTATTGCCCAGTAAGGGTTTTAAAAACAAAGAACGCTTATTGAACTCCAATATTTTACGTCCTTACTTGGGACCCGCTATTCAAGCTTTTACTACACAAACCACTACTTTGACTACCATTGCTTAGGTTACCTTAAAGCTCCTGTGAACTGGAGCAACATTTGAGTTGAACCAAAATGTTTTAGTCCTTGTTTTTTTATGGAAATGTAGTTTTATTCAATTAACTTTGATGCCAGCTTTACAATATATGATAAAGATGGCAATATTCTATTAGAGCCTGTAAATACCTCGATACCTCCAATTATTTTCCACTATCAAAACAAAGAAGTGTTTATTCCCTTCACTATAACTCAATCGAGTCCGTTTCCACCAGGTGATTATATCATAAAGTACTCAATCATGGGTGAGAATTCTGGCAGTGTTTTTGAGTTGAACAAAGATATTGTAATTTCATGTGGTAATGGATTTAATAATTCATCATCAAACACATAATGCATTAAAAATTCGATAAAACTATTGTGCCATCAGAATACCATATCAATTTATTATTTAGGTAAAGTGCTATAAGCACATGGAAAAACCTATAGCCAAACTGGTAAAACATTGAACAACCCTTTATTTTGTACCTCTGTGATAAATGGAAATCAACAAAAAAAGGTGCAAAAACCAATCTAACAATAATTATAATTGCACATCCAATGACCTAATTATTGCTTGTATTGCAACATTTTTGTTATCTTGCCTGGCACTAAAGTTAATATTTACACTCTTTGTTTTTCAAAAAGGAAGGATGTCATTTGCCGGGTTTTTTACTTTTTACTTTTTAATTTCTTTATTTGGACAAATTTACGCTCAAAGTTCTTATGATTCTGGCTATGATCATGGATGTGATGATGCTGATATATCTAAACCATCTAGACAATACCTAAACCAACCAGGCAAAGGACCTTTATTTCATTCTGATGAGTTCATGGAAGGTTATAATGATGGCTATGGGGATTGTTATGATCCAAATATTGAGGATAGCAATGGCAATGGATTGTATGAACCCAATCGTGATGCCTCGCAAACACCAAAGAGCAATAATGATGTTCCCAACCTTCGATCAATCATTGAAGACGCGCCAATAATGTCTGGCCTAATATTATTATTTTTAATTATTATGATAGTAATTGCAGTAAAGAGAAATAAGAGCAGAAAAAAACCCCAAGAGAGAAAAGGTTTTTCACAATCTGTCCGACATAACGTCCTAAGAAAGCAAAATCATAAATGCGCTCATTGTAAAAGGTTACTAAATGTAGTAGACTATGATCATAAGAATGGGATTAGATCCGATAACAAAGAAAGGAATTGTCAAGCTTTGTGTCCAAACTGTCATGCGATAAAAACACGTAGAGAGAAAAGCAAAAGATAGGTTGTTAATAACTTGTCCATTTTACATGGTTCATAATAATATACACAATCTATATTGTTTCAAATCATCCATTGATTGTTAATCACTAAATCGTTTAGAAGTACTTCACATTATTTGCAGGCAAATGGAAATACCTGGTTAATCGCTGCAATTTCATCTTCAGTTAAACTCCAATTAAACACAACTATTCTGTCTGTAACCTATCGTGGATTACCAAGAAAAAATTGGTTATACATTAATTTAACAAACACAGTTAATGGTCTTATCTGATTTGTGTATATGAAGGCATAATCTTTCATTCTTAGTGGACATTAAGTATCCATCTAACTAGTAGTGGCGACCACCACCAAAATCTGAATGTAAACTTCATAAAAAATTGATGTTTCATGCCACCCTAAGTTGGTGGTTGAATTTCTCTTATGCTGAGATTTTTGAAGTTCAATGCAACATTGTCGGACCTAAATGTCGCTATCGGCCCTGAGTTTGTTATAATGTGGTTTTTAGGCCTATCACAACCGGCACTGTAGAATATTTCATCTGACGCATTAGCGTACCATTGGCCATCATCTATTATTTCAGTCACTTTTCTCCATTTGTTGTTGTTTTCATCATCCAAATAGGACTCCATTTTTACTGCTTGATTGTCATTGATATTGTACATTACAACCTTCCAACCAATCCATCTATCATTAATTGAGCTTGTACCTTGGACTGTACCCTTTGCATCAGTATAGCCGCCCGTATGCCATATTTCTTTTTTCCACTGCACTGTTCCATCACTGTAAATCACACCACTCAAAGCCGTACCCTCGCAAGGATTGTTGTCATTGTGTCTTCCACCCCTTGCACGCCAGTCTATGTCTACAATATCTTTGCCATCCTCATTGTTTCCACCGGTGTCAAGATTATTAGTTTCTGATCTTGTTGGTTTTGTTGGTGTTGTTGTTTCAGTTATTGTTGGCCTTACTTTTACGTATCCTGTCATCTCTATATCCTTCCATTGCCTATCCCCCTGCTGAGAGAGGACATTCATTCTTATTATTGAATTGTTAATGAACCAAGAGCCATCATCATTCTTTTCTATTGGAATATTGTTGGTTATGGAAAACCTGGAATCCTTCTTGGGATTTCCCATATCTAGAAACCACTCCCTTCCGCCATCTTTGGTAGGGTATATTTCATCCACTCCAAACTTATCCATTCCAGTGGAGATAACTTGGGGCTTGGGAACTAGAATGCTGTTATAATATAATATAGCGATTATGAGTGTAACTAATAACATTATAATTCCAATTACAAGCCATTTACTTTTTTTCAGATGTTAAATTGCATCTATAGCAAATATATACCGATGGTTCAATATTTTCTATTCAACAAAGATTAAAATTTTTATAAATGTGGTTTTCTGTCTTCTTCTACTATTATTAGGTCAACATAGCCTAAATGGCCGAGTATGGATCAACAACAATTAAAAAACATTTAGGCATTAATTTACGGTTTATTTATTTAAAAAATCAAAATAATTGTGTTTCTATAGGTTTGACAGCATTTTGGAGAAACCCCCCTTGTTATCATCTATTAATACTTTGATCACGTGTAATTATTGTATATATGTTCTTATCAATAAGCCGATTACCGCACCCAATACCCCCAGCCGACAGTCCAAACCCAAAGGCCGCCCAAGCGCTGCAGGAGGGCCTTGGTGGCCAGTTTGGCGAAATGAGGACCATGATGCAGTACTTTTTCCAAAACATGAACTTTAGGGGTGACGCAAAACCCTACCAGGACCTGTTAAGGAATATGGCAACTGAGGAGATGGGCCATGTTGAGCAGATCACAAACACAATAAACGTTCTCCTGGAGGGCGCATCCCACCCGTCATCGTCATCATCGTCGTCATCATCGTCGTCATCATCGTCATCATCGCAGCCCAGTGATGAGTTGCCGTTGTCCGTGGCACTGGACTCACCAAACATACACCACTTTTTGGTCGCGGGCCAGAGCGCAAGGCCAGTTGACGCCGCAGGCAACCCATGGTCAGCCTCATACATTTACGATAGCGGCAACCTTGTCCTGAACATGATTTACAACCTCATGCTGGAGGCAACGGGCAGGCTGCAAAAATGCAGGCTATACCATATGAGCAGCGACAAGGCATTCAGGTCAACAGTGTCATACCTGATTGTGAGGGACCTGTCCCATGAAAAGGTGTTTGCAAAGGCACTTGAGGCACTTGGTGTGAGTTGGGGCAAGGCCCTTCCCATACCCAGGATAGACACATCAGGCATGCCGGAGGTGAAGGAGTTGGAGAGCAAGAACCTGCACAACCAGATGTGGACATTCACAAACAAGGGCGAAACGTCTTTGCTTGACACAATCTTCAGGGGTGACTCACCGTTTGACGATGGTGGCACCCTGGAAGTCATAGAGGGATTTCCAGAAGGCTCTGAAATACCAAAACTCCCTGACGCCCCACAGGAGTTTGCGTCCGGGCTTGACTCCGAACTGATGAGGCTGACACAGGAACTGCAAACGGTATCCAAAAGAAAATAAAAACAATAGCCATCCAAACAATACAAAAGAGTCAATAACCTTTTTCTTTTTTTCTATTATTTTTACAGATGTAGTGTATTTTAATGCAACCGTTACCTGTTTGTTATATTGCTTGGTCCGTACTATTCATTAATTTTGGAGGATTATTTAACACCTGATGGCCGATTTGTACAATAACCTTTTTTATGATGCCCGGTCAATCTTAATTCATCAGTTAACAACATCCTCGCAGTGATATCACCAATAAAGCATATGTGGCAACAAAGAGCCAAAACGAAAGATGTTATGACAACATTATTTTTTGATATGGCGGTAGCGAAAATCGCTGTTGGCGACCTAACCTCACAATCACTGCAACTTTAAGGATGTTACCCAAAAACAAAGATAAACTCTAAAAAAGATGCAAGCCACCCTATCGCATTTTCCATTAATTCATTATATCTATAACGGAGCTATAAGGGAGCCCAAAAAATAACTCATAATTATCACTAGTTGCGAATCGGGCAATTGCATTTTTGCCCTATGCATTAGACGCCGACCGTTAGTATGACGCCAAAACCCGAATTAATGAAATCAATGAACAAAAAAATTGTTTTCACATTTGATTGAGTGATGCTGATGGTGGTATGATATAACATTAGCTGTATATATAACAATATGAGAATTGTTCAGATATCTGACTTGCATATAGGAGGCTTGTTTAAGCAAAATGCCTTTGATACCTTGGTTGATGAGATAAACAATGATTTAAAACCTGACGTGATCATAGTGTCAGGGGATTTAACTGATGAGGGCATTGTTTTCCAATTCGAGCACGCACGGAGAGAAATAGACAAGCTCAAATGCGATAATATTATCGTATTTCCTGGCAACCATGACTTTCGCCATACGGGTTATCTTCTCTTTAAAAAATTCTTTCCAACGCCAAACTCCAACAATTCTAACGTTTATGAGTTTAGTCGAGGCAATGGCAAAAACAAAAAAGTCGTAGTGGCTACCGTTGGAACTGCAAGGCCCGATAGAGATGAAGGTGAAGTGGGGCATAGACAGAACCTGTGGCTTAATACTATATTAAAGGACTATGACAATAGCGATAAACAAATAAAGAAAATTGTGGCAATGCACCATCATCTAATAGCTATACCGGATACGGGTTACACAAACGTTGTCGGTATCTCCAATGCTGGCGATGTTTTAAGAACGTGCCTTGAAAATAATGTGGATCTAGTAGTATGTGGTCATAAACACAGGCCCTGGCTATGGGATCTAGGCACGATGAAAATTGCCTATGCTGGTACCGCAAGTTCCTGGAGATATAGAGGCGTATTTGAAGACACATATAACATCATCGAAATCCGAGAAGATGACAAAATTGATGTTGACCTAAAGGTAGTAGGCGGAAAAAGAATACCATTATCAGAGATAGTAAATAGATATGAGCCAGCGGATAGGATTACAAAAACATCTGATGTAATGCCCCAATCCAACCACTAAAAATCAAAGGAATCATGGAAATCAGGTTTTTAGTTTTAAATGAATTTTCTGTATTATATGATGTATTGATCTTAAGTAAAAAGGAAAAGGAGATGTTGGTGATCAAACTTGCCGAAGAAGGCAAGTCGACTAGACAAATAGCTGAAGCTGTACATATATCGCTAAAGGATATCGGTACAATTAAGAGAAGATATACTGGTGAAGAGGAATCCATAGAAAAAAACAACTCCTTATCCATTAACTCCAAGGCATTCAAGCTTTTTAAGGAAAACAAAAACCTTGTGGATGTTGCAATCACTTTAAACATGGATGCACACGAGGTATTGGACCTGCACACTGACTATCTGAGACTATCGAACAAAAATAACCTGATGTCCATATATTTTGAGATGGGTAATGAAATTCACCTGATTGAACACCTATACAGAGAGTTGAAGTTGCATGGGTTGGATAATGAGTACGATATTTCCAACATATTGCAGAAAGAAGAGAACCTAAAGAATTTGGATAGGGATTTGTATGAAACCGCTGGAGAAATTGGGCGGTTGAATTCATTAAAGATGCAACTTAAGAAAGAGATTGCGGAGCTAATGGAAATGTTAGGCCACTGTAAATCTGTAATGGAGGAAAAAGGTCAAGAAACTATCCTTTAGGTATAAAAGATATATTGTATGTTTTTTTGTTACAGCAACAGAAATTCCATTCAATGAACGGTTAAAAAACATACCGTCATATGCTATTATGAGGACTATCTCAAACTGGTAAATATGCGAAGGTTGGTAACCATATACAATGTTGTGAAAGACGACCTGACCTTGTTCTACGTCTATATACACGTATAAAACAGGAGAGACTTAGTAAACCCCAGATAGTCGAACTTTTGAAAACTCCTAACCTACTTTTAAACTTGAAGAAGAGGGTTGATCTATATACCGATCATATATGGGAACTCCACTCAAAGAAATTGCAACTCGAAAAGGAATTAGAGGACAAAAGAAAAAGAATACTAGTTTAGTTCGCTTCTGCTAGATTATACACTTAGGTAAAGTGGTATCGATGGGTCAGTTAGCCTAACACTATATTTTTGATGGCTGTTGTCCGGTATTATGCTAGTTGTTGTTCCTGAATTCATTGTATACTTGTTGGATAAATTCATCTGCGATATCACAAACAGAGTTTGAAGGCAATCATATAAACATCTGAGCCTAGGAAAGCAGTCATTGTTTAAGAGTGCGCGAAGGGATTAACTCAAAAATGAATGAAATCCTTGCTTGGCCATATTCCAAATATGATTAGGAATGGCTGACGTATGCAGTTTGAATACATATTGGTAGTATTGGCATATGTTAAGTCTTGTTGCTATTTCTCACACAACAAAGTCCAATGTTTGGGCGGGAAAATCGACTGTATTGTAATTGGACTTATTGTTAAATGCCGCATTGCAATACACATCCTTGCTAACTAATACCTCAAATCAAATTGTTAAAATTACACTTTTTTGTTTTGAAGTATATATTACAAAACTATGGGCATCAACAAATTCTTTTGTTTCGGAATCAATTTGATCATAGAATTTGAGCAAATCTGTGTCCCATGTTTTTGAAGAACCTGAATCATACGCACAAAGAATAGACATGGGCAACGAGAGTTTTTTGCCAAGTACATACTCAAGTTTATGCCATTGCTCCACAAGTCCATGTGAAATAAAATATGCAGACAGATCCGCTGCAACTCTAACTCCTTTTTTGCCTTTGGAAGTAAACATATCTGAGATAGATTTTGTAGCATTAATCCAATTATCAATGTCTGGATTGTTGGGATTTTTGTATATTTCCTCTCCTTTCAATATAATAAGACTACCATCACCAGATTCTTCTTCATGTTGTCGAGTGTTAATTCCATGTTTTTGCATTGATTTTCTTACTTCATCTATAGATTCTGTTGCGGTAAGGTACACCACCCCCCAGTTATTATCCAGCCCGGATTTAACAAAAGCAAAGTGAATATGATGCATCTCCTCTTTGGTGAAGAAAAAAACACATCCATGCTCTCCCGGCTTTAAGTCATGTAAAAACTCTTCTGGAGACGCATTAACTCTATTTCTGGATTCTCTTGGCATAACCAATGCGTTTTGGATATAATAAATTAATATAAAAATTGTACGATGGTGAGATAAATCTATACTGGCATTTGCAATTGAATTATCTGCTCTAAGAATTTTGCATAAAAAGTCTAATGAATCAAGTCTTTGCAAGGAATGGAGAACAACTTTGATGTAACAGAATTACAAGAGGCTTTGGATTGGAGATAACTGAAAAACGAAAGAATCCCATGCCGAATCAAGTCCTGTAGAGTGACCTATCAACATCTCTCGGATAGTTTTATCAACTTTGGAGCGATGCATATTCGTGACTGCGAAAATCCAAAATGAGTGACATGGGTGCAGTTCATTTTTATGAGTTCCCATATATTGCGAATTTTCAGTGGCTATCTAGACTTGACGCAAGTTTAGCTTTTTTAATCGACCCACGATATAAGCACGAATGCCCATGACATGCATTGGTTTTTTTGATTGTTTTTTAAAATTGGAAGAGCAGTTGGGAACATCTTCTATATCAAAAAGTCTGGTTATAAGCAAGGTATTGGGATCGGATGAAATCCACTGATCTGTATGGGGATCAAAAGATATGGAGTTATCTATTCTTTTTCTATATTCAAGATAGCTGTCTATAGCCTTGGCGCATTCAGGAGAGCAGAATGTTATATATGCATATTTTTTAGAAGAGGCATAAACTTGAATACGATAAACGTGATTGTTATTTCCAACTCTATATCTTTTTATATGCTTTAGCTTGAGTTCTGGCAGGGCTCCAACTCTCATTCCTGTTGAGGCCATGAGAAGGACAATAACCTTTCCTCGCCCATCACACAAAGATAAAAGATTAGATATTTCATCATGAGTGTAGCCTCTATACTCATATTTGTTTTCCTGCTCACCTACAAACTTGGACAGTTTTTTCCTGTTTAAGGTTATGTCGTTTATGGAAAAGAAATGATATAGAGCAGCTATGTGAACTGACAAAGTTGAATATGATAAATTCTCTCCTTTCATCTCTATTAGTTGCTGGATAATTTCGCCTTCAATGACTTTAGGGTCCTTGGCGAGAATGTCGGATAGGGATGCAACATTTTTGTTACACGGGTGTTTTAGATATTTTTGGAGACATCCATCATATTTTATTTTGGTGAGGTTAGCCCTCAGTGATGATTTAAAAAGAACATAAGTAGGGTGATTTTTATAATCTAAAACAAGTTTGTTGGCATTGGGAGAAGTGTGATTGAAATGGGTAGCAGCAGCAGCAGCAGCAGCAGCAGCAGCAGTATTGGCAACACCTTTATTTTTCATATCATG
>JACDHC010000042.1 GCA_013821245.1 Candidatus Nitrosopumilus sp. | reverse complement strand
ACCATAGACTATTAGGGGGGAACTCCAAATGCGGTTTGGTGGTTTTGGATTGGCCGGTGGTGGATGTTTGCTCCAGTGTTTTATTTGTTTCAAGTTGCACTTTTTCCACAACTCCACTCCCTCCCAAGGACAGTAGTTCGGCACGGATGCCAGCCTTATCCATAATTTGCATAACAAGATTAGCTGTATTCATTAGGCCAGTGTTCCTTGCCGAGACACTTGGTTGCTTTATTAGCATTTGGAGATCCCCTACTATGTTGCTTATATTGGAATCAACCAATGCCTCAACGGATGCTTTTTCCACCTTTGTTTTATCTATTTGTACGCCTCATGAGCACTATTTAACCTTGGCCATGGATCATCTTCCATCACCAATGCGGTATACTCTTATGAATTTAAGAATCAGCGTCAACTGAACCCAAATTTAGCGCAAGGCAACTGTACTGAAGCTATTGAGAATTACGATAAAATCTTGGCAATGGATCCAAGTAATACTATAGAGTCCTAAATAACAAAGGTGTTGGTCTGCTAGAGTTAGGCAACTGTACTGAAGCTATAAAATATGTAGACAAAGCCTTGGCAATGGATCCTGATCATCAGTCAATTATCATGGTGAAATAAAGAACTTGCTCTTGCGCAAACTAATTGAGATACTTTAAGATTATTTCAATCAATATTGCGTTCTTTTGAGATAACTCTTATTATTTCTAATTGGCACTAGTAGCATTGCAGTTTTTGTCCAAATCTTTTTACTCCACATATCAAATGGAAACCATAAAGTATTAAGATAAAGTTGGTTGAAATGGATGAAACAGTGACTTTGTTTGAACAAATGGAGCAGATTGCGGGTCCTGTCATTCTTATAAACAAGTTTAATGTAAAACCAAAGGACATTGATAAGTTGCTGAAGGCTTGGGCTGCCGATGCATCATATTTTAAGCAACAGCCAAAATTTATCTCCACACATCTTCACAGAGGCATTGGAGGCAGTTGTGTGTTCATAAATTATGCAATTTGGGAATCCACTGAACTTTTTAAGCAGGCATTTAACAATCCGGATTTTAAGCCAAAGTTAGGGGATTATCCAGATAGCACAACAACATCCCCACCACACCTATTCAGGAAGGTAGCTGTACCTGGTATCTGTGTAGGGTGAAAGGAAAGGGCTCTTGGAGTCCATTTAAAAGAACTGTATTGAAGCAAACCCGGTAGAAACCATGGGGATAGCCACATGTGTTTGTTTGTTTAGTTGCCATTAAACACCCGAAGAATAAAGTGAAAACGACAGGCATAGAAAATTGGCAATAATGCACAATATTATAATCATTTGGTTAATGGTAATGTGAAATAGAATGTGGCCCCTTTTCCGTCTCTGTTGTTTTCGGCCCATATGTTCCCACCATGAGATTCAACTATATTTTTGGATATATACAGTCCCAATCCAGTTCCCTGGAAGGATTTTGATACGAATTTTGTAAACAGTTTTGGCATTATTGCTGCATCTATGCCTATACCTGTATCTTTTATGCTAACAACAGCAATTTCTTTGCCATTACCATCATCACTTTGCGTCTTTTTGACCTTCAATGATATTATTCCCTCTTTAGGAATGAATTTTATAGAATTACCAATTAAATTATATAATACTTGCCTTATTCTGTTTTTATCTGAATATACTAAAACTGGATCACTACTGTGAATATCATGCTCAAACATTATTTTCTTGCTGTTATCCATAATTTTCTGCGATTCTTTAATAATGTCAATTATTAGATCATTAAGACAAAACGTTTCTTTGTTTAGGTTTAGAGATCCCCTTTCTATCCGTGTGATGTCTAAAATCTCCTCAGCCAAGTTTTTTAATCTCTTTGTGTTTTTAATTATTATATCAAGTATTTCGATTTGCTCTTTATCTCTCGTTTTATTTCTAATGTATTGCGTCAAGACAAGTATTGGCTGTATTGGTGTTCTCAATTCATGGGCCGTTATATTTATGAATTCTTTTTGCATTCTGTCATGGATGTTAAGTTGCTCATTAGCTATGTTAAGGCGCCTGTTTGATTCCTCCAAATCCTTTGTTCTTCTTTTGATTTGTTCATTAAGTATACTATTTAGTTTTACTAAAAACAGCACCAAAATTACAATTGCAGCAGTGATTCCCGCAATCAACAAAAAAAACTTTGATCTTTCTGCAGACAAAGTCCCATCAATATCAGAGTAAACCGATGCTGTAGGTGTAATTATGAAAACAAAATATTTGGATTTCCCATCAACAGAAACAGGATACCCAGTGTTTAATCTTTCTCCATCTCCAAAATCATATATGGCATAACCGCCAAATAATCGACCATCAAAAACATTTTGATAATATTTGTTTTGGCTATCGTTAAAATTGAAAAAGCGTTGAACCTCATCACTAAATATGCTCGCCCCTAAAAAGTTTGTTCTAGGTGTGGATATATAATTTGAATTTCTATCATAGGCTACCAAAAATTTTGAATCGATGTCATACACATTTCCGTATCGTGCAAAGAAACCAACAGATGGTATTTCCACTCCGACCATTCCAAGGTATTCCCCATTGTCCCTATTTATTATTGGAAAAGTTAACGCTATTTTATGAGTGCCATCAATTCCTTTAAAACCATTTGAAAATACTGGATTTAAAGTACTCTTTGTTTCGTTAACGTACTCTCTAAGTGAAATATCTATGTTGACAAAACTCCTTTGCCCTTCCGATACTTTATTATGCGTTATTATGTTATTTTCATCTGCAATAAAAAGCCCATCGATTTTGCTAATGTTGTTAATTTGATTAAATCGCTCTCCTATTAGAATTCCAACTCTATCGCCATACAATTCTCCCTGTTGTAAATAAACAGAATCGGATAATCCCTGAAGAATCGATGTTATCAATCGAAGGTCTGAACTAACATGCTCTGAAAGACCCTTTGTATTCTCCATCTGATTACTCCTATGGGCTAGAAAAAGACTGTCTCTGATATTCTGTTCTGCAATATTTTGTTGGAAGAACAATAAAGAATAAGATCCTGCAATTAACAGTATTATTGAAACAATGGTTATTTCTTTTCTCCTGACAAATAGAAAACGCTTTCCCAATTTGCTTCACTGTCCCTTCAATAATTTTGGAAGGATTAAAGAATAGGTGTTCGCCAAAGATTTTAACCTGTGCTGTTAGCAAGATAGTTTCCATTGTTGTTGGAATATCTTTCAGGTACTTTGATTTTGCCGTTGATAACATCTTCTTTTAACTGCTCAAGCCATAACTTGACGTTTTCTGGAACAGTGTATTCAAGGTTATGAAATGGTGCTATATACACGATCCCATCCCCTGAGGCGCCCTTTTCTGATTCTAGACCCGGCTTAAATATTTGCCCACTGAAATTACCGGTTTTAACCAATTTAACAACTTGATCAAATGTCTTTGTGGCATCTAATACAAAGGAGGTTAGTACAGTTTCAGGAGCTAACTTATTCTGGTCAGAGATTGCACCAAAGGCGTATATTCCTCTTTCTTTTGCAGCTTCAATAACACCCTGGCCAGAGGTATCAGCCACTTGTAATATAAAGTCCGCACCCCTGTCTATTTGAGAGATGGCTGCTTTTTTTCCTTTGGTGGAGTTATCCCAATCATCCAAGAAAGTGACGAGTACCTTTACGTCAGGATTAACATTCTCTGCGCCTTGTTTATACCCTTCATAAATATTGATCAGGTTAGGATACCTTTCTCCACCCACAAAACCAATTACGCCCGTTTTTGACATAGTTGCTGCAAGTGCTCCTAATACGTATGTTCCTTCTTGTTGCATCGGATAGATTGAAGCAACATTACTAGAGTTAACAAGTCCTGTAAAAATTACAAACTTCACTTCAGGATAATCTTTACCCACCTTAACTGCGGGCTCCCCCCACTCAAAGCCATGAGATATTATCAAGTCATAACCAGCATTGGCATAATCTCTTAATGTTTCTTCTATCTTTGGAATGGGCACGTTTTCTTTAAGATCGACCATATAGGAATATTTTCCCTGTAATGCCTGTGCTGCATTGTATCCAAATGCCCCCCATCCTGCATCACTAAACAAGCCATCCGTTAGAAAAGCTATTTTCAGTTTTTTTTCAGTATCTGATGTAGTCTGGTTTTGTGGTGGAGTTGTTGTTGTTGTTGATGCTGCCGTTTTTTCTGATTTTTTCGTATTGTCGGCACTGGTGGGGAATACATTAGAAGAGAAAATGAAGGACACTCCAAACACGATAATAGCAAGGATAACAAGCGTTTTAATATGCAAGGTTATCCTCTTATTTATCTAATTTTAACGTATTAATGTTTGTTTATTGCATTTATAGTAAATTCTAACATAGCTTTTTGCATTATTTAGTTATTTTCCTTTTAAGGTTAGTTTCTTTATCAACTTATTCTTTTAGTTTTATAGGTGTATAGGCGTCTGATAAAAGATTCTACTAGAATTATTTGGCAGATTATAGAATTCCAGACTGCTTTATTCTAATGCGCAATCCATTGTTTTGTCTTTAGACTTAAATGAAAATCTGGTCTCAATGCATATATCCATATTCTTATTCATAAACATGGATAAAAGTTACAGCATATTTAAAAATTGTTGATTAATTTCATAAATACCGCAAAAGATATTGATGAAAATAATTCTAAATTTATTAAAAAAGTATTGAGAGTTATCACCTTAAATGAGAAAGGGACCACTTCAGGACAATCCTGCAAAAATTTTCACTCGGATAATCGCTACCGTGACGTGACCTTGCACTCAGTTCTGGTGGCAGCATAACATACGTAACTACTGACTCATTTGGTCCAGCATAGGCTACTATCAACGGCGGGGCAAAGAACAACCCTTTAATCCCAAATCTTGCTAATGTTCGTTTGAAGGCAAAAGATCAGTCAGGTAATACTCTGAATATGTATTCCATGCACAATCAGCAAATCAAGATAGCAATGTTGTATATTGAGAGTAATAAAAGGTGAAAAATTAAAGGCAAATAGGACAGGATATGCTATAGGTTTTCCATCAACCCATATGCTGACACCATCTTTACAATTAAGATTTTGAGAATAACTTCCGCTAATTGTATCTTAAGCCGTTACTAAAATAGAGAGCAAGTTTGGTGTTATGCGAAACAAATTTGACCCGTTTTTGCAACATTCAGTTTGAAAACTGGCAGTAAAACCAATAGTTGTAAAAATTATACTTATAGGTGATAAAACATAAGATTTTCATATATATAGACTATTATCCCATCTTTAGCACAATTTACAAAAGATAATTCTCAGTTCGAATCATACGATTGTCTTTTTATTGAAATAATAAAACCTAGATTTGCATAATCAATCATCTTGATAATGGTAAGACCCATTTCCCCGTCTACCAGTTTCAGGTATTGGGATAGCCTTAAGAAAAACTACTGGTGATGAATGGGCAAATGAATAAAAAGAGTTAGTGATTAAGGAACAAAAAAAGATCGAAAAATGGACAAATCATTATCTTATGCTCAAGCCTTACAAATGTTTGAAGGCAATAGTTCGCTTACTGATGCGGATATTTAGATCAATCAAGAATACAATACCATTCTAAAATAATGTTGATACTATTTTAAAGGACAAAACATTTGCTATTAAAAAATTAAAGTTTAACAATTATTTTCCGGAAGTAACTTGGTTCATGCGACTTTTTGGTCATGGCATCCTGATATATGATCATGATGGTCACATCTGCTTTTGATAAACGCAAAGATCATAGTATGAGAAGGAATTCGGGATTGTGAAAATTAAGTACTCTTTGTTTGTCGCCCATTCCAACATTCTCTTTCCATTTCATTTTCACTCCCTAAATGTTCTTAAATGATAGGTAAAATCGGGTCTACCATATACAGTAGTAGACTTTTCATACCCTGTAATTGGAAAATTTAGTTGTCTGGGCCAGTAACAGATAGAAAAGTTTGCAAAATACTATTGATTTCGTCCGGATATTGTCCTGTAATTTGATGACCTGCATCTTTTATCTGTACAAGCCATGAGCCGGGAATCTTTTCTGCAATAATTAATGAATTTTTAGTGGGTACATTAACATCGTCTGTGCCAGTCATGATAAGTGTTGGCACCGATATTTTTGTGAGGTCTTCACAAACACCGTTCCAATCTTTTGCAAACCATTTTTGGCCCGCATTAAGCTGCTTCAAATTGTTATCGGGTGTAATACTGGGAAATAGATATTTTGCCTCTGGAAAGGAGGTGGTTTCCAGAATATTAGGATGTAGTTTGAGCCATCCTGTTCC
This sequence comes from Candidatus Nitrosopumilus sp., assembly GCA_013821245.1. Taxonomy (GTDB): domain Archaea; phylum Thermoproteota; class Nitrososphaeria; order Nitrososphaerales; family Nitrososphaeraceae; genus Nitrosocosmicus. Next base: position 6,178 of record JACDHC010000042.1, on the reverse strand, counting down.
CAGTCCTAAAGATAAAACCTCTTTTACTTCCTGTGAAGGCACAACAGTGCCATTTGCAACCTTATTTATCATATCCACTACCATCTCTAGATTCCGAGGATCCGCAGGAATGCTTTCTTTTCCTCCACAAGACGAAGCAATAAGCATAAGGCTGTTAACCTTTTCTGGATAAGTGACGGCAAGCTGCTGGGCTATGAAAGAACCCAGAGAATATCCAAGAACACTTGCGTTTTGGATTTTCAGGACATTCATCAATCCGACAGTGTCATGAGCAAACTGTTGGACCGAGAATGGTTTTATACCAGTGGAGGTGTTTCCAACTCCGCGATTGTCAAATGCAATTACCGTGTGATTGGCGGAAAGAGTACTCAGAAGAGAAGGATCCCACGCATTCATATCAGCCTGTGCGGGGCTGATAAGTAAAATAGGATCGCCCGTTCCCAACATCTTAAAAGCGATATCAATATCCCCTACATGGACTTTTTCTAGTGGTATATCTTTTATACTGACTGATTGTGTAGTGTTTGAGTCGATTCGGTTTGTTGGTTCTGACTGACTGTATGCAATATTGGTAGTGTCATTAAATCCAATATTTCCAAATAATGAGTTTGAAACAATGAATATGGGTATAGCAAGAACAATCATAGATCGATCTATTCGAGCAAGTTTATGCATTGACATTACGATTGATACGTAAAGATCTATATAAGGAATTTAGAGCCAAAGTGTAACTAGTAGTCACAGATCACGGATCAAATATATTTTAGACTAAACCATCGATATTCTCCATGATTACAGAAGGGGTATTAATGGTTCTCTATAAGCGACTCTATTACTGTATAATGAGTAGCAAATATGAAAGCGTCAAGTCAATGTCAAAATCCACAGTAATGTATCTTGCCATATGGAAAAACACAGGAAATCTTTTATAATTTTATTATTTTATTATTAAAAGCAAAAATATTGGTAACATGATTATCCCATAATTATACATCTGCAGTTACGATTATTTAGTAATGTATAATAAATATTGTCAATATTATTACTATTTGATGAACAATGCAATTATAATCATTTTGTCTTTTGCACTTCTATTTGCATATGCCAGTTTGGTGGTAGCAGTATTTGCTCAAAATCAAACTCCATCTTCAAATGGTAACAACGGTCCAACACCTATGCAAAATCAAACTTCGGCAACAGTTACAGATAAAGCTCAAACAATGATAGTAAATCAAACCACCATTCCAGCTCAACAAACAACAATCACGGTTAACCAAACAATCACACCTGTTGAAGGTCAATCTCAACTTAAACCTCTAAAAAACCAAACAGTGCAGCAACAAACACCAAATCTATTAGGATTAGAAAACAAAACAATGGTAAAGGCAACAGGACCTGCAATTACTACAACGGTAAATCAAACAACAGTACCATATAATCAGACAACTATTGTGACAGGAAACAGTACAATCTCACCTCAACAACCCCCACCACAACAAGATCAAACTGAACAACAAATTCAACCACAACCACAACTTCAACCACAACTTCAACCACAACAAAATCAAAGCGGACAACTACTAATTGAAACAGAACCGCCACAAGGAGAAGCTACCCCGTTAGGCGGATTAGGAGAACAACAGCCACCACTGCAACAAAATCAAAATCAAACTAAAGGGCCACTGGAACAATTAGGTGAATCTGTAGGAAACCTAATGGGGGAGCCAAAATAGAGTTTAGATTGGTTTGAATGCTTAACTGATCCATTTTTTTATTCTTATTATGTATGGATATACTAATTCTCCTAAATGACACCTATTGGAACACTTATCTTTTGTCATTCATAATTTTTTTCATGTTGCAGTTACTCATGAGCATAATCCCATTTTCAAAATCTAGCATAGATCGTCTATTTGTTAATTGTCTACTATTTTAATATAAATTGAAATTATAAATAATATTTTTGCTTAAATTAGGAAGATTCATTGAAAATGCCTCCGGTGGCTCCGCGGCTCCTGACTTGAAGCATCCTATAAAATAACGATTTAACCTATTTATCATGACATTGTATTTCTGAATATGGTCATTCTGCATTTATCACCGGGGGCACGGATGTTTCGGAGGCAAAGTTATGTATTTCTTTATAGGTGGATTAAGTAAAAGCCATTTGATTAACGGGTGGACGGGAATTAAGTTCCTTATTGAAGCAAGGATCTAGTGATCCAATTGAATCCCACTTTTGAGCATTAATTAAGTGAAATAGATGTTAGCGAATCAATGTCAAAACAACACATTAACAAATATAAAAATTTTACATCATGGTTTTATTCTTCATCTTGCCCATAATGCCTCTTCAAGCATCACTATTCATTGAGAATGTTTAGGATATTGCCATCTGGGTCTTTGAACCATGCGACCTTCATCTTACCGGCAACATGAAGGTACCCTTCTAGCCTAACGTTAGGCAAGTCATAGTGCTCGAACTTGATATCCTTGGTTTTTAGTGCATGTACTATAGCCTCAATGTTTTCCCCTACAGACCAAGTTACAGCTGTGGCCTGGTTGGTTCCGGCGTATTGCGACCGATACACGACAAGTTTAGAGCTACCACTACCAAATACGGCTACTTCATCCCCTATAGAATCGATCTGTTTTAGGCCCAGTGTCTCTCCATAAAACTTTCTGGCCATTTCCAGATCCTTAACAGCAATATTTGCTGAAGCGTCCTTATCATTCAACATTTCGATCTTCACTATACGAGCTAAACATATTAAATAATTGTTACTGAAGTATAATTTGGAATTTCAGTAAAAATTCATCAAATTAGGTTTATTCTAAGAGAAATGGCTTCTTTATGGCAATAGACAACTATAGATGCTTCAATCTTTTCTCCCATAACTAATCTAATCACAGGCTTAGATATAGGATGTATAGTATAAAGAAAATAGGGGGTTTAAAGTATGGTTATACTACATCTATAATAGAGTAATCAATAGTAAATCGTGAACCAAAGTCTACGACAAATTTAATGCGGACCCGGTGGAAACCATGAGGATATCCATATGGGTTTGAAATGATCAGCATGACATTTGGCTGTTTATCATTGGTTAAATTTATGAGGGATTTGATGATGGAAAAAAGCAGAAAAGATACATAAAAGCAGAACTCCCATCTTTGCCATTTGAGAATAATACATTTGACATAGTGTTGAGTGCAAATCTTCTTTTTTACTATAGTAATAGGTTTGATTATTCTTTTCATCTTGAATCGATTCTGGAATTTTTACGCATAGCAAGAGAAGTCAGAATATTTCCAATCCAACAATCCAACACCAAACTCCCAGAATATTTTGATAGATTACTTTCAGATATTGAGAAAAGATACCAAAAGGTAAAGTTCAATGTAGAAAAAGTCCAACACGAATTCCTGCTAGGAGTCGACAAAATGTTATTTCTAAGACATTAGCCTTAATGGATACATTTCATCCCATCCATATGTCAATTAATGGGATATGTTCGGTGATTTGCGAAACAAATTTGACCCGGTGTTGCAAGCCAAATTAACCTTTTCCAGATTATTCTATTTATTTTGCTCATTGGTCAAAAAGATTATTCATTTAAAACTAGAAAATATAAAAAATCGACCGCATTAAAGTCCATTATTCATTTTATTAAGCACATACTTTGAGTTCTTTCACATTGAAACCTTATTCTTTTATAGAATTTTTACTATTGGGGAAATTTTTTGTATGGCCTAAGATATATCACCTGTTGATACTGTAATGATATCAAGATAAAGTTCTTTTGCAGTTAAACCTTGTTGATCCAAAGAATCAAAAGCAGAAGATCATTCTTAGTGTGTGTGTGTTTGATCTCAATCAAATTGTTTTAGACTTTTGATATTATCCTTTTTTATTCCTGATTTGCTTGTTTAAAAGTAATTGCGCCAATCTGTTGCAGCAAATCCAATCGATCCACCACATCCCAATGTTCTACAATTTTTTCATTCTCTATTTTATAAAGACCTGCAGACCTCGTGTTTACTGTTTTGTTTGTTGGCGGTCTTCCTTGAAATACTCCTCTATGTGTTGCAGTAAAATTAAGAAATACTACCACAAGGTTGTCTTCCTCAACAATATGCTCTATGTCCGCATGGATGTCAGGAAACGCTGTAAAGAATGGAGTTAATGATGATTCTTTAAATTTTTTGAATTTTTCATTTTCTGCCAAATATTTATCAGTGGCTGATATGTCGTGATTATTGAAAACTTCTTCTACATATGATTTAACAAGAGCCTTATTTGTTGATAAAGACATATGGAATACGTATATGTCTAAAGTTATTTATCTCTTGTATTATTCGAGTATATTTGGTACAATAATGTTCTTTTCTATAAGAACAGAGCTTATATAATTTGAGGAACTGATTTGTAGGAGTATTTCCTATAAGCCTCTTAGTTATGGACATCAATCATAAGATCATTCTGCAAGCCTTAATGGCATCAACATCAAGGAAATCTTTTCGTTGTTTACTGCATCTTCCAGATACATTACTAGAGCAACGTTAGTAGATACGTCCAATTTCATTTGAGAATCAAGAGGATTCGATCATCCTATTGGGATGTAATAACAGACATATGCCGACCTATCAAGAAAATAGAGAAAATAGTTAGGAGGTTCGGTTAGATTAGGTTCCTTGAGGTATAGGGGTTCGGATGCTTCGTTTGAACCTGAAGTAATTTAATCGCTGACTAGGATAGAAGAGACATATATTAAAAGGAAAACAAAAAGTATTAAACATTAAATTTATCCGATATATTTTTCATCATCTTGTATCTAAAGACTTGGATAACAACGAAATTAATTGAGGGGATATAGTAATACATAAATATATATATTCGAAAATGGAATCGATTGAAAATAAACACTCAAAACAATTCAGCTTATGAAAATGATGAACTTGGAATAAGGATGATCTATCCGACCAATACAAGCTCTGACGCCCCAGAAACTTGGCTTCTAAATGAAACTTGGAAGGAGCGCACCTTTAATTGGGAAGATGTTGATAGTGATGGTAAAGGTACACACATAACTGAACGTTCTACTACAGATGGAATAGAATTAAAAGTTATAAACGATAATAAAAAAAAGCCAGGCCAAGTCAGATTACCAGTTATGGCAATTTCTGATGAGTCATCATTAGATGATTTAGAATTAGATCAGGATGTTCTTAGAACCCAAGGATATATGGGAACCCCTATGGATTGGAAAAATGTTGAGATGACTTTATACGCTAAAGTGAATAAGGCTAGTGGTAGTGTAGACGGTGGGCAACATTTTGAATTCTTGGCCCGAGGAGGGCCGGGGCATGGTGATAGTCATCCTGAATGCGAAGGTACTGCACTTCATGTCAATCTAAAATTGGACGGGACTGCCAAACGAGAAAAGGAGTTATATCATGATTATCCTGATGGATACACTCCAACGGAGGGCAATACCAAAAAGCTCGATATAGATAATTTAAAGGACAGATGGATAGGAATGAAGGGCATATTCTACAATCAGAAAGACGGTAATGTGAAATTAGAACTCTGGGTGGATAATATGGCTTCCAATAACGGGGGAGATGTACCGGCTTATTCAATTGAAGATAAAGGTGAATGGGAAATTGAAGGCAAGAATAGATGTGGAGGAACATCAAAAGAAAAGATAACATGGGGTGGCCCAGTAACAATATTTAGATGGGATAATCTTCAGGAGGTAGACATTAAATTGGCATCAGTAAGGGAGATAATACCGCCTAAGTGATCTATTTTTTTTCTTAATGTTTAATAAATATCTATTTTAATATATTAACTTCTTTCTAATACTAAACAGTTTTTAAAGACCAATATTGATGCGGGTTCGGTGGTATGTGAAACAAATTTGACCTGTTTTAGTAAACCAACCTAAAAGGAGAATTCATACTAGTTACTTATCCTGACTTTTGTTTTGTGTCTACATCATATACTATTATGTATATTTTAGAGTGAAGTGGTATTTCTGTGATACATCAAACAACCATCAAAACCCTAATGCTTGGAGCGTTAGGAGGAGTCATAGCAAGCATCGTCATGTATCCTTTTCTTTTTCTTACTACTAGTATGATGGGAATTCCTTTAGATGACTTATCCATAGCC
>JACDHC010000041.1 GCA_013821245.1 Candidatus Nitrosopumilus sp. | reverse complement strand
GAATATCACATTAACAGCATAGCATGCAGAAAAAACTATATTTATAAATTGGTTTTACTCGGTTTTCAGATCCTTTAGAGAATAAACATATTTTTCAATCTCATTGAATCGTTGAAGGGAGTTTGCATTTTGCATAACAGGTGCAAAAGTAACATCCGACTTAATTTTTTCTAAAACAAGTGAAACCTCATCTATAGTAACTCCATGTTTTAAATCATAATCTATCTGTTTGCAGCAATTTGCAATTGTACCATATTTTTTGTGTTGCCTTTTTTCCCATATGCTCGCGGTTTCTGAAAGCCCAATTATAAATTTCTTGATAGTTTTTTCAACATGCTCCAAATGCCATTGTTTCATGGGAAAACTGTTTTGTGTCAAAAAAATATCATTATACATACATCATACGTATATATAAGTGAAACAATATAAGGAAAAAAATGAGTTAGATTTCTAAATTCCAACAGAATTAAAACAATTTTAAATCCAACAAAACAGTAAATTCAAATGAGTAATTTTTTTCCATTATATCCATATCCCATTTTAGTTATAGAAAGTTCCAACTTCTACAGATATTTGGTAATTTCTGATCTTCACATAGGGTTTGAAGACAAAATAAACAGAAAAGGTATTTTCATTGACCCAAAGAATAATGTTGATGAACTAATAGAGTCTTTATCAAAAATAATAAACAAAACACAAATCAATAACTTGATTATTTTAGGAGACCTGAAATCATCTACAAGCGTTATAACTCAATCGGAATGGGAAAATGTTCCTTATTTCATTGAGTCATTAGTTAAATTATGTAATGTGTATCTCATTCCGGGAAATCATGATGGCAACATAATGCATCTGGTTTCAGACAATGTAAATTTAATGTCGGCGAAAGGGATGGAAATAAATAATATCCTCTTGACACATGGTCATGCCATACCAACTATAGGAAAAAATATAAATAAAATAGTAACCGGGCACCTTCATCCAATTTTGATAAAAGAAGGTAATATATTAAACGGTCAAAAAGTATGGATTAAAATCATTTTGAAAAAAAATCAAAAGGAGTCAAAAAACACAGGCTCTGATAGTACAGAAAGGCAAATTGAGTTTATAATTATACCTCATTTCAACAAATACCTAAATTTCAATTTTGATTCCACTTTTGACTATAAATTAAAAGGGAAACCTAAACATCCTTTGTTGAATAACCTAATTACAAAAAAACAATGGAGAATGGAAGAGGTATTTGTCATCTCACTTGAAGGTGCACTTATCGGAGCAGAAAGCGAATTGGACAGACTATTATAAACAATATCCTATAGCTCAAAACTATAACTTTAACGAAAAATTATCTGCCTTTCTTTGCCTGTTGCACATACAATCACCTTACAGAAAAACCATTTTATAAGATATTAAAAGTCATATAAACAATACACAAAAAACTGAAAAGTAATTCTAAAAAAAAACAAAACAAAACAAAACAAAATAGTTAGTTGCCAATTGGATTAGTAGTGGGAGAGTTACTTTGTATCCATTCCAAAGTTTTAACAAAAGAAATAGCACTTTCAACCGTTGTCAGAACCGGAATACCCATTTCAACCGCTTTTCTGCGAATCAAATATTCGTCATATAACATTCCAACATATTTTTCAATAGTAGATGTAGATGGAATATTTATTATAAAATCTATTTTTTTGTTGGTTAAAAGATTTAGAATATTTGGCTGTCTTTCAGGTTCGCTAATTTTATAGACAAGGTCAACATTACTAATTCCGGATTTCTCAAAGAATTCTGCGGTATGTTCTGTTGCTAGAATTTGATACTTCATCAAAGAAATAGTCGAAATTAACGGAAGAAGTTTTTCTTTGTTTTTAATACCCCCAACAGTAACTAATGCGGAACCCGATAACGGCAGGGAATAACCCGCCGCAATATAGGCTTTAGATAATGCATCATAAAATGTATTTCCAAAACAAGCAACCTCACCTGTGGATTGCATTTCAACCCCAAGCAAAATATCCGCTCCCTCAAGTTGCATAAAAGAAAATTGCGGAACTTTTATTCCAAATCCGGATTTCTTAAGCCAATGGTCATTGTCGATATCAGGTAACTTAATACCCAAAATGGACCGGGCCGATAAACCTATGAGGTTAATTCCAAAAAACTTGGAAACAAAAGGCATAGAACGTGATGCGCGAACATTGGCTTCAATTACATAAACCTCGTCATCTTTAACCAAATATTGAATATTCAAAGGACCTTTTACATTTAGAGACTTGCCAATTTTTACCGTATAGTCCATAATGGTGTCGATAGTTTTTCTATTCAATCTCCATGGGGGAATACACATCAAAGCATCACCGGAATGAATTCCAGCATTATCGATATGCTCAATAATAGAACCGATTACAATCTTCTCAGGATTTCCAACCGCATCCACTTCTACTTCAGAGGCATTTTCTAAAAATTTACTTATTACAATTGGATAGTCAGGGCTAACGATAGAAGCTTCTTTAACAAATTGCTCTAATTGATCCTCATTCCAAACCACTTTCATTGCGGCTCCGCTGAGCACATATGATGGCCTAACAAGCATTGGGTATCCAGCATCCATTGCAAAGCTTTTAGCTTTTTCTAAATTAGTAAATATTTTCCAAGGTGGTTGTTTTATTAAAAGTGAGTCTAAAAGATTACTGAACTTTGAGCGATCTTCAGCGCTATCTACGTCCTGGCTCGATGTTCCCAGTATATTTATATCATTCTTACTCAATTTAGAAACAAGATTATTTGCACTCTGTCCACCTACGCATGTGACCAAACCATATGGTTTTTCTTTATCACATATATCCAATACTCGCTCAAGAGTCAATTCCTCAAAGTACAACCTATCTGGAATATCATAGTCGGTCGAAACGGTTTCCGGGTTACAATTAATAATTGAAATGTTTTTTACCCCATTTTCTCTAAGACCATACACCATATTTACGGTCCCCCAGTCAAATTCTACACTACTGCCTATTCGATAAGGGCCGGCACCTAAAACTATGACACCCTTTTCATCAATATTACCGGGGGTGTATAAAATATCATCATACTCGCCAGCGTATGTAAGATACAAATAATTTGTTTTTGCAGGCCATTCAGCCGCCAACGTATCGATTTGTTTGATTACAGGAACAATACCAAACTTTTTTCTAAGCTCTCTTACCTGATGTTCTTCTAAACTAAAACACCTACCGATTTGTTTGTCCGAAAATCCTAATTTTTTAGCTTCCGAAATCAAAGAAACATCAAAATTTGATTTTTTTAATTTGCTTTCCTCATCAACAATGTTTTTTATTTTCATTAAAAACCAAGGATCAACAGAGGATAACTTATTTATCTTGTCAATACTTAATCCAAATTTTATGGCTTTAACAATATTAAATATAATTTCATCGTCTGGATGGATCAAAGAGTATTCAATTTTTTCAATTTCTTGATTGTCGATTTGGCGGCGGTTACCATGGGTATTGCTGTTCATATCCGTTTCAAAAATACGGCTATTTGCAACTAAACCATCTCTACCTATCTCACACATCCTAACTGCTTTCTGGATGACTTCTTCAAAGTTTTTTCCAATTGCCATAACCTCGCCAACAGATTTCATCGTAGTTCCAAGCCTTCGTTTTACCAATTCAAATTTACTAAAATCCCACCTAGGCATTTTAAGTACCATATAATCCAAAGATGGCTCAAAGCATGCGGAGGTAACTTTTGTAATTTTATTGACAAGTTCAGGCAGGGAATACCCAAGACCAATCTTTGCAGCCATATAGGCCAAAGGGTATCCGGTGGCCTTACTCGCCAATGCAGACGACCTTGACAGTCTTGCGTTTATTTCAATTGCACAATATTCATCAGATAAAGGATTCAAACCAAATTGGATGTTGCATTCTCCAACTATTTCACAATAAGAGGTGGCCCTTAAGGCGGCATCTCTTAGCATATGGTATTCATAATTGTCAAGTGTCTGTGATGGTGCTACAACAATATTATCCCCGGTATGGACTTTCATGCCCAATACATTTTCCATATTACAAACGATAACACTATTTCCCTCAAAGTCCCTCATTACTTCATATTCAATTTGTTTCCATTCTCCAACGTATTTTTCTATAAGAACCTGTTTAATCATACTTAAGGAGAGACCTCTATGCACAATTTCATGCAAATCATATTCATTATAAGCAACCCCTCCACCTCTGCCTCCCAGGGTATAGGCAACTCGAATAATAACAGGAAATCCTATATCTTTGGATATTTTAAGAGCATCATCATAAGAATACGCGGGGGCACTCTTTAGCACAGGTACGTTACTATTTATCATAGCTTCTTTGAATTTCTGTCGGTCTTCGGTTATTTTTATGCCATTTATCGACGTATTTAGGATATTTATGCCATATTTTTTTAAGATATCATTTTCAAATAAATCAACCCCACAATTGAGTGCTGTTTGACCTCCAAAACTCAACATTATAGAATCAGGCCGCTCTATTTCAATGATTTTTTCTACAAAGTTTCGATTTATTGGTAATAGATAAACCTTGTCTGCAAATTTTTGATCTGTTTGAATAGTGGCAATATTTGGATTAATTAGTATGCTGGTTATTCCTTCCTCCTTTAGAGCTTTTAAGCATTGAGAACCGGAGTAGTCAAATTAGCGGCTAGATGTCAATTCTAGCTTTCGCCTGCTTCTCCGATTTTTATTGCTCCGCTACCTAATACTATAACCTTTTTAATATTATTATTTTTTGGCATTTCACATCATCATACACATTAGTTTACACGAATAATACCATGTTTGATCTAAAATCATTCCTTTTTTTAATTAATTTTATTACCGTTATTTATAACTAGGTCTTTAAAATTCCCAAATACAAACAAACAGTCGAATGGTCCGGGAGATGCTTCAGGGTGAAACTGAACACCAATTATAGGTTTAGATCTATGCTTGATCCCTTCAACAGACTTATCATCGATATTTTGAAACCACAGTTCAAATTCGGTGTTGTTCAAACTTTCTAATTCCACGCCATACCCATGATTTTGACTTGTGATAAATGAGTGATGCGAAAATAAATCAACACACGTTTTATTTTGACCTCGATGACCAAACTTTAATTTTTGTGTTTTTGCACCCCCAGCTAACGCAAGTATTTGATGGCCCAAACATATTCCCATAGTGGGTAAAGAATTTTCAATTATTTTAGAGGCGGTATTTATTGTTTCTTTACATATAGCAGGATCACCCGGTCCGTTACTTATGACGATGCCTTTAGGATTAAAGGACATTATTTGCTCATATTTTGAATTCCAAGGAAGCCTGACAACACTAAAGCCCAATTTTACCAAGTTTCTTATAATACTAAATTTTGTTCCTGTGTCAATCAAAGCAATTAATGGATTTGAGCTTTTTCCATAAAACTTATGATCCGCAATAGAGACCTCATTCATAAAATTGTGTGAATCATAATCAACATCTTGATCTTTACTTATGGGCTTATCGTAATTATCAATCACAAGCTTACCACTCATAACCCCCTCAATTCGAATTTTTTTTGTTAATTCTCTTGTATCAATTCCATAGATACCTGGGACTTTTTGTTGATATAACCATTCATCTAATGTTTTAACACAAGTCCAATGGCTGGAGACCGTGGACAGATTATTGATTATAACCCCGGAAGTTTGTATACCATCTGATTCAAAATATTTTGGTAAGCCATACTCATCTAAAATTAATTCGGAGGGGACACCGTAATTTCCAATAGATGGATATGTGAAACAAAGGATTTGTCCTTTGTAAGAAGGGTCGGTTAAGGTTTCAGTGTATCCAACCATTCCGGTATTAAAAACAATTTCACCGGTAGCGGTTTTAGGATATCCAAATCCAACTCCATTAAATAAGGTTCCATCATCTAGTAATAACTTGGCATTATACCCGATATATTTGCTAAAAAGTGTCGGAATTTTTATCCCTTAAATCCCAAAAAAAAACATCTTTTATAAATTTTTGCATAACAACATAACTCTGATGATCATTCAAAATAATTTGACAAGTTATTAACTCTATAAATAAAGGGAATAAACAGAGAAGTCATTGACTAAAATCTAATTATAAAACCAGTAAATAATATTATTACTGTTATCCATTATAATGATAAACTCTATTTCTCCATTTTATGACACCTTTTTTTTCAGAAGAGATTATTGACCATATAAAAGAAACAGATACCATAAGACAGCCTAATGGGGTCCCTAGAAAATATTTTACCTTGTGTGTTTTTGCTTTTTGTAATTGATAAAAATTAGTTAAATAGATCAAAGAGACATTTAATGAACTAAAAACAAATAACAAAACTATTAGAAAAAAATCAATGCCATTGTTTATCAACATATTCACAAAGGTATAACCCAAAACCACAAAAGGGAAGACCATTAAAATAAAAATACCAATTGTAAGTAAAATTGAGTTTATTTTGTTTGTAAAGTACATAGGAATAATCAATCTTTTTAAGGAATTCCAAAGGGTATGAAAGTCTCTTGCCCAGTACGCACTTAGGATATCTTCACCTCTAAACATCTTTAATTGAAATCCACATTCCTTAATTTTTTTTCCTAACGCGCCGTCTTCTACAATTTCAGATTTAACTGATTCATGCGTGCCTATTTTCTCATACATAGTTTTTGACATTATGAAAAAACTGCCAAAAAGATATCCCAATTTTATTTTGGGGTCGTTAACTCGCATAGGTGAATATTTGGAAAACATAAATATCGAAAGAATTGGCAATACCATCTTAACAATAAAGGTTGGGTATATCAAATTTGGAACAACCGTTAATACATCCAACTGTTCTTCCAACAAGGTATATAGTGAATCCAGGACACTGTTAGGGGAATGGATTGTATCAGCATCAGTAAAAAGTAAATAATTGCCTTTTGAGTATTTATATCCTATATAGCATGGCCAGTTTTTTCCAACCCATCCTTTGGGTTTTTTACCAGCTTTGATTATTCTTATTTTGTCATCATTAGTCAATGATTGAATTTTTTCTATTGTTTTGTCAGTGGAGTCATCATCTATAACAATTATTTCATAATTAGAGTGCGTTTGATTTACAAGGCTAGAAAGACATTTTTTTATTAACTTTTCTTCGTTTCTTGCTGGAATTATTATACTAACAAAAGAACCTTTTTTTGTGTCCACCCCATTTGGTTTTAAAAGTCTAGGGGAAAATTTAAATGATTTTTTCAATATTAAAAACAAATGTAGCCAAATTCCCAAAGAACCAACGGTAAGAATGAACAGAACAATAATGAAAACCGTTTCGAAATCAATCATAATCTCAAATTTACAAAGCAATATAAATACGGTATAGAATGCAGGGCTTTAGTAAACATTTTTATGCAAAACTTTAGCATTGTTTTTTATTTATGTTGAAAAAAACGATCGATAAGTACAACATATTAAATTTTTATTTGTTAATATTAACAACTATTTTTTTAACCCAATATAACCTGGTTGGATTATCCTTTGCCCAAAATTCAACTGAACCTTTTGGTTTAGAAGATAATAAACAGACAGATAAGATTTTAGTTTGTGAAATAATGCAATATTGTACAAATCCAAAAGAAGTTTCAAATAACCTCTTTTTTTCCGAAAAAAATGAAAACCCAATTATCAAACCTATTACGGCAAACCAAAATACAGGCACAACAGACACGGTAACTACTATACCCGATGTTACTTCCAATATTTCTCTAATAATTACTCCCGATATTGTTAATCCATTAGCTAATGAAGATAATCAGGTATCCACCGATATATCCGAAATACGCACCGATGACAATACAACACTTAAAGACATAAAAGATAAAGTATCAACTAACAGCGCTCAAAACAATAATAATAATTCGAAAGTTTTGGATGTGATTACACCATCCAATACAAATCAAGTTGAACTTAGAAACAACGCGATAATAACTCCAACAACGCCAGCCAACACCACATCTTCAGGTCAAGGCAACGCCACCACCTCAACGCCAGCCAACACCACATCTTCAGGTCAAGGCAACGCCACCACCTCAACGCCAGCCAGCCAAATTCAAATAACTCCTAACCCATCTCAGGTAACTAATATTAATAACACTACTAACAAAATCACAAACTCATCTGCTGATAATGAGGAACAGATAGCTTCACCAACGGCTTTCCCAATGTTTGATCAAATTTTTAAGTTTTTTGGAGCAAGGTAAATATCCTTTTCGGGTTTAAAGGTTTTATCAATGGATAACGAAAAAAATACAATTAGTTTCATTGACTTTGAAAAGATCAGCCTTCAGGTCGGTAAAATAATAAATGCAGAAAGGTTAAACGGTTATAACAAAATCCTAAAGATTTTAGTAGATTTGGGCGATGAAAGGAGAGAGATTATGTCAGGCATAGCAAAAAATTATTCCCCCGAAGAACTGGTTGACAAACTCGTAATAGTTTGCACCAATTTGGAACCAAAGAAATTTGGAGAAAACACATCTAATGGAATGATATTGGCTGCTGAAAAGGATAAAAAACCAATTTTGTTAACTGTTTACGAAGAAGTAGAACCGGGTTCACAGGTATTATAAGCCAATATCATTTTTTCATCATACTCTTCATTCATCTAAACCATATTTTGACAGGATCTGTTTATCCATCTCTCTCTTCATCTTTGTAAATTCTTCATACTTTTTATTCCATTTATGTACGGTTTTATAATGCCTTAGTCCTGTTATTATCCATATAGAAGAGATTGTTATCACGGCTCCAAGCATCATTAGCAAGACTAACCCGAATTCCGATTCAATGGCCAAGATTGCAAAAAAAGAGGGATTGAAAATAAGGTACAAAGACAAAAACACTGCAAAAGGCGCCAAAATTAAGGCAGACAAAGATAAACCAATTAGGGTTTTTTTAATTTTCATAACGTTCTCAATAAAGTCATCCAATAGTTTTAGGATATCCAGTCTTTCAGAAACGTTATTTTCTTTGTCACCGAGATCATCATTCATCATAACTAACAGACAATAAACAATACTGTTAGTATTTATTTAAAGATTAACATAGTTCATTCATAGCTAAAATACATCAACTAATACAAATAGGATATAAAATATGTTGAAGATAGACAAGTAATAATTGAATGTCGAGGCTTTAAAGATTCACGATTTATTAGTTAAAAGAAAAATTAAGAGGGTTATTTTTATTCCATCAAAAATTGAGATATGGGAAATAAAAAGTAATAACAATAATAACATCTACTGGATAGATTTTACCAAAAACTATTGCTCCTGTAAGGGTTTCTATTACAACACAAAAAATAGCCCATGTTATCACATTAGAGCTGTTTCTGCAGCAATTACCCAGAGCGGCTATGAGATTGAGATTTTACAAGACAATAAACTAAACAGTTATTTAGACAGCCTAATAGACAACCTAATAGAAAACAACAGATAAAATACATTTAATTTCAAACAACAAATAATAGAAATGATAAATTCCCATGTTTGAATACAAAAATGTCTTAATTGTAGGATCGGGCGGAAGAGAACACGCTTTGGGTTGGAAGATCTCAAAAAATAAAAACATAAAGAAAATATTTTACGCTAATGGAAACGGAGGGACCTACAATAACGTGCAGATACCACCAAACGAAATAGAGAAATTGTTAAATTTTGCTAAAGAGAACAAATGCTTTACAATAGTAGGGCCGGAAATACCGTTATCGTTAGGAATAGTAGACCTGTTTAACCTTTATGATGTCCCCATCTTTGGCCCCACAAAAAATGCCTCCATGCTGGAAACAAGTAAAAAATATTCAAAGAACTTTATGAAACAAAATCTTATCCCTACCGCAGAATTCCAGACATTCAGTGATAGTTCAAAAGCTGTCGATTACATTCATAAGATAGACCATGATGCCGTCATAAAGGCAGACGGTCTTGCATCCGGTAAAGGTGTTTATGTAACCACCAGTAAACAGGAAGCAGTTACAGCAATAGACTTGTTATTGAATGCAAAAAAATTTGGGACCTCATCCCAAAACATCATTATAGAAAAAAGGATCATAGGAGAAGAGGTATCGATTATTGCAATTTGTGATGGAAAATCATTTTTAATTTTGGAGCCATGCAGGGACCACAAAAGAATTTTCAATGACGATAAGGGCCCAAATACTGGTGGGATGGGAAGCTATAGCCCTGTACCTGGTATCAAAGAAGAGGAAATCCACCAGATATCTAAAAAAGTTTTTGAACCCACAATAAGAGGTATGATAGATAATGGAAATCCATTTAAAGGATTTCTTTATGCAGGGTTAATAATCGAAAAGGAAACAAGGAAACCATACGTTTTAGAGTTTAATGTAAGAATGGGTGACCCTGAATGCCAATCTCTGATGATGAGAATGGAATCAGATCTCTTTGAATACATTAAATCAACCGAACAGCAATCAATAGATTCGATTAAGCCCATAGAGTGGAAAAAAAGGCATTCAGTCTGTGTCATCATGGCTTCTAAAGGATATCCAGACAATTATGAGAAAGGGCACATTGTAAAAGGAATAGATAGTGTTGACAGAGGAGAAGATTTGATGCTATTTCATTCAGGAACAAAAAAAAATTCTATGAACGAGATTGTGACAGATGGTGGACGTGTATTTGGGGTCACCTCATTAGGCAACACCCTAAAAGAAGCAATCACAAAATCCTACAAGAATGTTGAAAAGATAAAATTGGGAGATAACCAACAATACTACAGAACAGACATTGCTCAAAAGGTGTTATTTACATAATCAAGTCAAAACTATTTCCTTGTTTGTAATCAAAACATCTAATTTAATATCATGAGGCTCATAAGGTATGAATTCCAAAATTATTTGGAACTCATATCCAAGCCCAATAGATGTGATATTATTTTTTGATTTTGAAAAACGCTCTAAAAATCCATCATAATAACCCTTGCCGTAACCGATTCTATATCCAAGCCTATCAAAAACTATTCCGGGTGTGATTAGTGTGTCTATATTTTCGCATTCATAGTTCACCTTTAACAGAGGTTCCTTTATATTGTATTTACCAGTTTTTAAGTTGTTTAAATTGGTAATTGAATGAAAAGTTATTTTTCCATCCTGCATTCGAGGGAGGCAAACCCTCTTTTTCAACAATAAAGATTTTCTAATTATCCTAAAAGTCTGGACTTCATTTAAAATAGGATAATATACTCCTATAGCCTTGCTTTTTGAGAAAAAAATCGAATTCAAAAAGTTTTCCTGCGCAAACCAGCTTTTAATAAAAACATCATAAGAAGAAAGGTTTTTCCTAAATGACAAAAACCTTATTCGTAGAAGATCCTTGTTCCCACTCATCTATATTAAAATGAATTTATAATTTTAGCTGCCTGGACAGTGTTTTTTAAAAGCATTGCTATGGTCATTGGCCCTACACCTCCGGGTACAGGGGTTATATAGGACACTTTTTCTTTAACATCATCAAAATCCACGTCCCCTAATAGTTTGCCATTAACTCTACTGGTGCCCACATCAACAATTACAGAGTTTTCTTTTACCATGTTTTTCGTTAACTTAAACTTGTCTCTATTGCCTACCGCAGTAATAACTATATCCGAGTGCTGTAATAATTCCTCAAGGTTTTTTGTACGGGAATGGCAAGTAATAACTGTAGAGTTTCTTTCCAACAATAAAGAAGACAAGGGTTTGCCAACCAGATTACTTCTATTTATGATTGCTACAGTGGCGCCATCCAAATCAATATTGTAATAATCAAATAATGTCATCACACCTAATGGTGTGCACGGTATTAGTTTTGACTTGTTGTTTAACAACAGACCAGAATTTAAGAATGTTAATCCATCCACATCCTTGTTTGGGTCAATAAGATTCAGTACGTCAAATTTATCCAAATGTTTTTGCAAAGGCAACTGAATCAATATTCCATGGACATCCTTGTCCTTGTTTAGTTTGTTTATCAGACCAGACAAATCGTTTTGGTCCGTATTTTCGCTTAGTCTGTAATCAAGAGTTTTGATTCCAATGGATTTTGCAGTTTTCTGCTTATTATTTATGTAAGATATGGATGCGGGATCATTTCCGATAAGTATAGTCGCCAAACACGGATAGACATTACTCTCACTCAGTCTTAGCAATTCAACCATCAGTTCATTTTTAACAGACTGAGAAACTAAAAGCCCATCTAATTTTTTGGCCGTCAATATTTCATCTGGATATAAAATCAAATGTTATTTTAATTTTTAAAAATTAAAACATGTTGAATGTCCTTGAAAAACAAAAAAAGGTTGAAAGGATTTTTTTTACTTTGATTTGATTTGAGGCGATTCCGGCATTTGTTGTAATTTATTTAAGGCAACCTCTGCAGCTTTTCTACCCGATAACAACATAGAACCAAACGTCGGGCCCATCCTAGGTAATCCGAATGTTTCGGTTACTGACATGCCGGCGGCAATCAGACCGGGGTAAACCTCTCCAGTACAGTTTACAACAGCGTCTTCACCACCCTCTACCCACATCGGATCCATGCCCTTCCACTCTACCAACCCTCTCTCCATAAGTCTTTTAACAGCCACTGAATCATGTCCGGTTGCA
>JACDHC010000198.1 GCA_013821245.1 Candidatus Nitrosopumilus sp. | reverse complement strand
TTTAATATGTTATATGGAATACATTATTCCACCCGAAACGATTGGAATAGACTCTAAATTAGAAAGATCTTTTATTCTTGCAATTATTGCATTAAACCAAAGACTATCAATACCTTGACTCCATATTGTAATTTTCTTATAGTTCTTTTCTTTCCCTTGCTGAAAAAAACCTTTACAGTCTTCTACTGTCATGTTGTTGTATTTTTGGCTTATTTCTTCTACAGCTACCTCAGCTTCAGCAGGTAAGTACAAAATTGTTAATGTTGGGAATGGTATGGTATCTGCAGAAGTAGCAGATGATGATGCATCGTTAGCCATAACACTAATGTATGGTGGACTTATATGATTATTTCGTTCAAACTGATTTTTGCAGTAGTTTGTTAAAATTCATAAAGACTATATGTAATTATTTATTTAGAAAGTTAATGAATGCTGGTCAATTTACAAAAAATGTACTTGATTTGGACGAGAGTATTTTATTTGCTGGCATTGTGGAAAAATCTGGCCATCTGAGCTCAAGCAATCAACGTGTTGCCATGGATGAATATCTAAAAGGTCGAAACTTGGAAATGGTTTATTCTCAGTCTGTTTATGTAACAGATTTGCGAAAAATGCTTTCTTCTTCATTTGGTAATTTGAAATCCATTATTTATGTCTATGAAGCATTGAAGATGTTACTGTTTCCAATTAAGGATCATGTGTTATTGATATTTATCAATAAGAATGTTGAAACAGATGATTTGACAAAAAAATTTTTTGAATACAAGAATTCCCTAAATAATCTCGATTTGTATTCTATGTGATTTTTAATATTTTGTTGTTGTTTTATAAACTCGAGTACGATAACTTGATGTTTATGGGTAGAATGGATGTGCCAGAAAAGCAAAAAATTGGTTAATTTTTTAGTTTCCTATAATTTTTAAATCTTCTATACCTAATCCCTCTACAATGGTGCTTCCAAGTGGTACTACCTTTAAATATTTAGCTTCAATTGAGGAAGGATACCTGTAGACTTCTGGAGCATCGCCAAATCCAGTATTGGAAAATACAATGGGGTATTCATAGTCTTTTCCATTCTCAGAAAACTGTATTGCAAAAAAGTTGATATCTGTTTCTGAATTTGCTAATCCCATCTGCAATCCGCACACGTCGTTGTTATTTTCTAATTCAATGTTTATTTCATCTGTTTTTCCTAAACCGAATTCCTTGATTATTGGCTGGCTTATGATGTCACTTAGTAAATTCTTGGGGTCGCCAATGGCGGTAACTTTGGTTGATTTTAATTCTCCCGCGCAATTAATTTTGTCAGGTGTCAGTTCTAAAAGATTCATTTTGTCATCTACAATTTTTACCAATTTTGAGTATGAAGCATATGTGCCATCTGGATACAATGCATGCACTTCTGCATTATACAGGCCTGGGGAAGGTGCTTTTGCTATGAATTCCGTGTCTCCTGATTTTTCAAGTGAATATAAAGTATTGTAGTCGGCTTCATAGTCCACCAGATATGCATCCAACCTTGATGGTTCTTCACCTAGATTAAAAGAAATTTTATCTCCATTGTTTATAGAGTATATAACCGAATCTTCGTCTGGTTCTGTTTCGGGGGAATTTAGTTTTGTTAGTATTTTATCCTTTATGTTGATTAAAGGATTTAAATCTAATTTGCCATCGTTATATTCTAAGCTTATTGTAGGAATGTTTGGGACAGCTGCAAAAGCAATTTCATGAGGTCCTGCATCTATTACATTTATAACACCTAAACTAAATGCAAATGTAACAATGATGCTTGGAATCATAATATTTTTAATGTTAGTAAATTGAAACAAGGTACAAAGTATTGTATTGTTGTTTATATTTATGAAATATGTTTTATTTTGTTATAAAATTTAATTGTATAATTTTATTTAACAAATTTATTTTTTTATTGAAATTGCAGTGGTAGTAATGGAGCCTGATAACAGTTTAATAATAACAACAATTGTTCACCATAAAATCATAGTAACTGAATGTATTATTTTTTTATCATAAAAAAAGCAAGGTTCTCATATATATTAAACTCCCTTATCGTTTAGAATGAGTATAAACAGTGTACTGTTACTAATAGGTATTGGTAATTATTTGCAAAAATATACAAAAGCTGTTGGAGGCGGATATCCATGATAAGATATAACCGCTTATTGTTTGCATCTATTGTTTTAATTTTAATCTTTGCTATGCCTGGTATGCCTAATCTTATGAAAATTTATGCTACCCCAGCTATTTCTGATTTGCTTGGTAATTATTTTGATGGACTTCCTTTTTCTAATGACTCCAATCCCCCGTCGGATCCAGTTCCTACACAGGTCCCCACACCAACACAGGATCCAACTCTTACACCAATATCACAGCCACTAATAGCATTTGACAAACTAAAGGCCCTAAACTTCATCAAGTCAATGTATGAAAGCAAGGACAGCCTGGTAAAGGAGTGCCCATCTTGCATCAAAAAGTGGTTATGGTCTGACCAACTATTGGCACAAATCATGCTAAAGCATGTAGACCCGGCAATGGCAACAGCGGTTGAGACGAAGATGAACTCATTTAACATCCCAATGAGAAACCCCTGGGCCACACTAGATCCTGACTACCGGAACAAGTTTAGCGTGGGCGGTACAACAGAAAGACAGGTAGGCTCTAGCAATGTGTGGTACTCTGACTATTCTGGCCGAGAGCTATCCTGCGCACGGTATGCAGATGTTGCCTTCCTCAAGACAATACACCTATTCTACTTGGAGGACAAAGCAGGAGCCCAAACATGCTATAACGCCGGCAAGGCAATGTGGGACGGAAAGGGAATGAAAGACGCAGGTCAGATAACAGGTGAATACGCCGTATACAAAACGGCATTGGGATTGTTAGCAGAGAAGATAACCGGTTTCTCAAGTATCGGAATACCTGCCAATTACTTTGACAGGTTCCAAGCAGCCAATGGTGGCGTTACAACGGATTTAACCGGTGGACAGCCTCAGGGATCACAAAACGTGGAGACAACATTTGCAGTATTGGCAGCACTTAACCCCTCACTACTGCTACCACCATCTACCTTTCCCTCACCCACTCCTGACCCAACCCCTGACCCAACCCCAACACCGGACCCCGTTTCTGAATGCAGTGAATCTAAAATAAGCAGGGTTGTTGCAAGTGGTTATGATGATGGCAAGGTTCCACAGAATACGGTCGACAAGAACTATAACACCAGGTGGGCAAACCATGGCATAGGATCGTACATTCAGTATGAAGTTGAGCCCAACAAAATAATATGCGCCATAGATATTGCATGGCATAGGGGCGATGTTAGGACAAGTGATTTCACTGTTTCCAGCTCCAATGATGGCTCCAACTTTGTAAGTGTCTTTTCATCCAAAAGCAGCGGAAAAACAAATTTGTACGAACGCTATGTTATTCAGGACTCCAATCTCCAAGCAAAGCACATAAGGATAACCGTTAATGGTAACACGGAAAACCCTTGGGCTGCTATAACTGAGGTTCGGATGCTGTCAAAACCATCGTCCACTATCCCAACACCGGACCCAATCCCAACACCGGACCCAACCCCAACCCCAATTCCACCGCTAAGTGATAGGGATGTGTTTAACGTTACCAAAATATACAGAGATAAACCTAATGGGGAAAAATGGTTTATGAATATGGCCAATCCTGCCTCTGACCCAAGATTTGACCCCAAGGTATCACTTAAAAAAAACAGTGATGGATCCTGGAAAGTAACAACTTCTCAAGCAAGAATGAATGTTTTCACAAGTACTGGCTATGATCAAAATAGCATTCAAACCTATAACCAA
>JACDHC010000040.1 GCA_013821245.1 Candidatus Nitrosopumilus sp. | reverse complement strand
GTTTGACCCCAAGGTATCACTTAAAAAAAACAGTGATGGATCCTGGAAAGTAACAACTTCTCAAGCAAGAATGAATGTTTTCACAAGTACTGGCTATGATCAAAATAGCATTCAAACCTATAACCAAAAAGAAATGGCCAGTAAGGGTTTTATGCAATCCCCAAATGATTGGAAAGATGTAGAGATAACTGGATATGTCAAAATAAACTCCGCCCCAAGTGATCTTGATTTGTCTTGGTATGGTCGTGGCGGCAAACATAATGCCGATGTTCCGTGTGAGGGCACTTCAATAAAAGGAAGTATATTTGTTGACGGAAAAACTAGATTTGCCAAAGAACAATGGCATCCTGGAGGTTATTCTTTTACTCCCTCCCAGAAACCTGTTTCATCATTGATGGATAAATGGATAGGGTTTAAGACCGTGATGTATAATGTTGAAATAGATGGAAAAATAGCTGTGAAAATGGAAAATTGGATTGATATCAATAATGATGGTAATTGGAAAAAAATCTACGGATATACTGACAGTGGAGGCCTGGGAAGCGATGGCTCGCGATGCGGTGGTAGCGCAGACCAAACCATTTCATGGGGTGGGCCGATAGTGACCCTTAGGTGGGATGGTACCTCAAATGTTGACATCAAAAACTTTAGTGTGAGGGAAATATCTACTGGTTAGAACTTTTTCCTATACTTTTTTCCTATAATTTTTTGCCTGCTAGGTTAATTAAGAAAATAAACAAATTATAAGCCTATGTCATTTCTTCGTTATAGAATCACACGATTACGAAAATTTACTTATCATAGAGTCTTTATTATAACAAAATATGTATTATTTGTATATGTTAGGGTAAAGATGTTTTTTGGATTATATTGATTTTAAATAAAGAAAAAACAAATTCAATCTCAACATTCAATAAATAGTGAATTATTTAATTTGTTTATGGATTATCAAAAAATACTGGATGCTATTTTTGCGCTAAATAATGATATTCGTTATGCCGGGTTGATTGATGAAACCGGCATACTGATAGCTGGAGGTATGCGTCATGGAATTGATTCTATTGTTGATCAGCCTAGTGAAGAGTTATACCTAACACATACAGCCTTAAGAAAATCTATGCGTGAGAGATTTGATGATACTATGGGGCAAGCCCGTTTTGTATATGTGGAGCGTGAAAAATTATCGTTGTTAACTTTCTATTTAGAAAAGAAGATGTTGCTAGTTACCTTGGAGCCAAGCCTCGACTCTCATGTTATTATGGACCTGGCTGAAGATATATTGGATATTTTTAGTGGAAATAAAATTACGGCACAATAGCCACAAAACAATCTTTTAATTTTTATTTTCTTCGATAATGTTATGCATAGCCACCAAATCATACTTAAATAATTCTAATTCATCTGGTATTCTTATTTTTATTGAATCCTTTAATGAAAGTGGTTTGTTTGTAATATTTGATATCGTTTCTTTTTTCCTGTTCCAAATTTCTGAATTAAATTTAATTATTTTTTGAGTAAACGGTTCCATATCCTGAAATTCATTATTTATCTCAGGAAATTTTTTTTGGCTTATAATTTTCTTATTCTTGTAAATTTTTGTCCATAATTCGTATGTAATAAATGGACAAATCGGTTCTAAAAGCATTAAGATGCTTTTAAAACATTTGTGAATTGCATATAGTGCGGAATTTCTGTCTTCGTTTTTATTTTCGTTATAGACCCTTGATTTTATAAGTTCGATATAATGTGCTGCAAAGATGTTCCAGGTAAATTCTCTTATTGTGTTTGATGGGATGAAAAAGTTTAATTCATTATACCCATCAATACATTTTTTTGAAATACCATCAAGCTCTGCCAAAATCCATTTATCTGTTGGATTGAGTTTTTTTGGCTTGTTTTCATCTTCTATTATTTCAAAGCTGGAGACAAACCTTCCAATATTCCATAGTTTGGATAGAAATTTTTGTGAATTTATTATTTTTTGTTCAGAACATCTGAAATCATATCCTAGATTGGCTTCGCTTGCTGACCATAGCCTAAATGTGTCTGCGCCGTGTTTTTTAATAACCGGAAGGGGATCAATCACATTTCCCTTACTCTTGCTCATCTTTTCGCCTTTATCATCAACCCCATATCCCATAATCCAAGCACTTTTCCATGGTAGTTGTCCTGTAAGATATACACATCTAAGCAAAGTATAGTATAACCATGTTCTAATGATGTCTTTTCCTTGTGCCCTGATGGTTGTTGGATATGCTTTTTCATAAAATTTATCGTTTTTATTGAATTTGGTGATATGTAGTGGAGTTATGCTAGAGTCCATCCATGTGTCAAATATTCTCTCTTCCCCTACAAATTCGTCATTATTGCAAATATGGCATTTATCAAAAGGTGGTTTTTCATCCCATGGTCTGTAATATCTTCCAGGTTCCGGAATATTTGGATATCTGCATTTTTTACAATACCATATTGGAATCTCTGTACCGTAAAATCTTCTCCTTGAAATTGGCCAATCAATTGAAACTGAATTTAGCCAATTTATGAGGATCTGTCTATGCATCTCTGGATAAAATTTTATATTTTTTGAATACTCTAATAATTTGGACTTAAAGTCTACTTGCTTTAAATAATAGTCTTCTAGTGATATTATTTGTATTGGCGTTTTGCTCCTTTCGCATATAGGTGTCCTATGAGAAATTATCTCAATCCTGTCTACAACTTCTTTGTTTTTTAACTCTTCTATAATCTTACTTCGGGCCTCTTTGAGTGAAAGATTTGAAAACTGTTTAGCGTGTTCTGTCGTTTTTCCGTTGGGATTGATGGATTTTATTTCCTTTAGATTTAGTTCCCTGAATAATTGTACATCATTCAGATCACCATAACTACACACCATTACTGCTCCAGATCCAAAATTGGGATCGACGGATTTATGATGTATTATTTTTACCTCTCTCTCGAAAATTGGTATTTTTAGGGTGTTTCCATTTTTTTCCCTGTATCTTTCATCATCGGGATTAACAATTATTGCTTGACATGCAAAAAGCAGTTCTGGCCTTGTAGTTGCAATCAAAATAAAGTCCTTACTGTTGTTTAGAAAAAATTTTATATACACTAGTTTTGTTTCCATTTCAGTGTATGAAACTTCTGCATCGGCTATAGTTGTGCCGCAATCGATACAATAATTGTTGGGTCTGTCTCCCAAGTAAATCAGATCTTTTTTCCACAATTCAATAAATGTTGACTGTGTCAGTGTTCTGAACTCTACTGAATCCGTGTGATATTTTTCTTTAAAATTTGCACTAATCCCTAGGCTTTTTAAAATCTCTACAAATTCACTCTCTGTTT
This sequence comes from Candidatus Nitrosopumilus sp., assembly GCA_013821245.1. Lineage (GTDB taxonomy): Archaea > Thermoproteota > Nitrososphaeria > Nitrososphaerales > Nitrososphaeraceae > Nitrosocosmicus. The sequence continues at coordinate 9,488 of JACDHC010000040.1, read as the reverse complement.
CATCTAATGTGCTCTCACAAAGCTTTAGAAACTCTTTTCTATTCGTGTTTCTCATTCTTATCTTGTATTTTTTTTCCGTGTAGATCTCTACTGGTATTCCATTTCTGTCTATTCCGATGGGAAAAATTACCTTAAACCCCTTAGATCTTGCTACTCTTGCTATCATGTCTATTTGGGAATAATGCGCAGCTGCACCAATATGCCATGGTTTTCCAGAAGGGTAAGGAGGAGGTGTATCTAAAACATAGTAATTTTCAATTTCTAAATGAGTGTTTTTATCATCAAATTCGTAAATGTTATCTTTTTCCCATTGATTTAGTATTCTTTTCTCAATCTCAGAGGACCAAGTCTTTTCTGTAATATTGATGTCCAATTTTTAATTTGTAATATCTTTTCTTAATTAGTTATTAATCTTCCTAGTTAGTTTCCGGCAATAAAAGGATTAAATTTTTTTTAGTCAGTTTCCTGTTTTTTTTATATTTGATAATATGTGAGCTCCTTTGTTGACTCCTTCATATATGTATACACCTATCGCCTGAACATTATCTGGCATTTTTTTTGAAAGCATTTTTATTATTTCCGTAGAGAGATTTTCTACAGTTGCTTCTCCTTCTAGCAAATATGTTGTGTTTTTTGGAACCTTTAGATCAAAGTAACCCCTGGGCCCATCAAATTCAATGAAAAAATGACTATCCTTCTCCTTCTTTAAATATTTTCTATTAATGAAAAACTTGTGATCGATTTGCATTAGCGCTTCCTTTATTATTTTTTTTGCTTCTGAAAAATCTATAACCAAATTATTTTTCATTTCGCCTATTATTTCTATCATAATGGTCGAGGTGTGTCCATGGATTATGGAGCATTTGTCTACCAGTGGTAGAATATGGGCATAATCAAATGACAGGGATGGATCTTCAATGAAAATTGACCCAATTTGTTTACTTTGTTTGTCAAAGAAAAAAATACTCTCCAATTCATCTATTTTTCCTATAAAGGATGATTTTCCTATAGCGACAAGATCAATAAATGGAAATTTTTCATTAATGTTTTTGAATTCTATCAGATCTTCTTCATTATCTATTATTTTGACAAATTTGTCTCCTATCTTAAAATCTATGTTAACATTGGAATCAACTATTGGTTCGTTATATTGGTAATCTATTTCTAAAAAATCCAGTAGTTTTGACAGGGAATGGCCTGTTCTATTTTTTATTAAATACTTATTTCTTTCGCTGACATATTTTAAATCTTTGTCCAATCCTTAAATAATATATTTGATCTCTATTAAATTATTACAAATATATTTTGAGCATTTTACATTTTAAGATATGCATATGTCTTTGCATAAAGAATTGTGTGAGGTTTTGTATTTAACAGTTAAAAACTCAGTTAAAGACAATGATAAAGTTGTCATAGCGTTTTCTGGAGGGGTTGATAGCACCTTACTGTCCAAGATTTGTATTGATTTAAAAAAACAAATATGTTTGATAACCGTTGGTTTTCCCTTTTCACATGATCTTTTGTTTTCAAGGACCATATCGGTTCTTCTTCTTTCCGATTCTCACAATCATATTTCATTTGAATTAAATGATGTGGATTTTACTGAGAGCATAAAATACGTTAAATCTAAAATATCTTGTAGTTCCCTTTCGCATATAGAAAATTGCATTGCTTTTTTTCATCTCAGTAAAATCATAAAAGACAACAATCTGGGAGATTTTTTTTTGACGGCAAATGGTTTAGATGAGTTGTTTTGTGGATATGATAGGTATAGGCTTTATTTTGACAAGGGACATGATTCTATAATAAAATTCATGGAAGAAAAACTAATCAATGAGTTTCACCTGATGAACGAAATCACTCAAGTCATTGGGAACAGTGGAGTAAAATCTATACAACCGTTCTTGACCCCCGACTTTATCGATTATGCAAAAAAGATTCCATTGGAATGTAAAATTAAAGGTAATGATGATTTTTTAAGAAAACATATCATAAGACAAATTGCGCTAGATATTGGCGTTCCAAAGGAATCTGCAATGTATCCTAAAAAGGCGATGCAATATGGGTCTTTAATTCATAAACACCTGATCAAAAAAAAGTCTATTTTATCATGATAAACCTATCTATCGAACGTGCTCGATAAAGGTTGCAAATTACATTACATAAATTTCTGTTGATATATGGATATAAAGTATGCTGTTTAAATTAATTGGTAATATATTTAACAAAAATTTAAATGTAAAATAGTTTAGTTTTGAAAATGCTATTATAAAGATAACTATATAAATGCATGTTATTACAATAAATTTTTGCTTTACGATTAATAATTCATGATTTAATTTATTTGCTTGTAATTTTTATATAATTTTACCCTGTATTGATCATTTCTGATATTGCATTATATTGTGTATGAGAGAAAAGAGTTATAAATATCATATAGTACAATCATCGTAATGAAGAATACTTTAGCATTTATCGCTATATCTGCAATCCTATTGTCTGGGTTAGTTTATCTACCCGGTGTCAATATGAGCGCATATTCACAAGAAGAAGATGAACCAGAAGAAACAACCGGTTCACCAGTCAGTGTTACATATGTAGCAGTTGAGAAAAACATTACTTTGCCCGACGGCTCAAATGTCCAAGCTTTAACATGGAATGGCACAATTCCAGGTCCAACAGTTAGAGTAACACAAGGTGATAATGTTACTGTCACAATACAAAATCCAACAAACGCATCATTAATTCACAGCTTAGACTCTCATGCTTCCACCATTAGTGCAATTCCTGCCTATGGCCCAATCAATCCAGGTGAAAACAAGACCTGGTCATTCATAGCAACCCAACCAGGTGTATATAAAGTTCATTGTGAAGGCAATGGTGTGTTAACTATGGATCAACACGTATTCCAAGGTATGGTGTCAGCAATGATTGTTGACCCAGCTAATGGCTATGAAGGCTATTCAACAATAAGCGGAATAAACGGAACAGAAATTGAAGTAGCTCCAGAGGCAAAAGAAGTTCAATTCCAATTCTCAGAGTATTACTTGGATGAAAACGGTGCATACAACTCAAAAGCTATGTTTGAGCACAACAACACATCTGCATGGATAAATGGAAAACCATTTGGATATGACCCAGTAATCACTAAAACACCAAATGCAACTACATTGAACTTCAAACAAGGAGATCACGTTAGGTTCTTCTTGCTTAACCACGGTGATTGGCCAGTTAACTTCCACATGGTAGGTGAATCTTTGGATAGAATAGTAGACGGTAGCACAGTTCAAGGAATTGGAAAACAAACCTATACAATAGGTGGCTCTAATGACGCTATTGTTGATATTGTGTTTGACCTTCCAGGTGTATACGCATTTGTCAATCATGACTATGCCCAACTATTCAAAGGTCAAGCAGGATTGGTTGTTGTTGACCCAGTTGATAGCAATTCAACAAGTGGAGGATTAAACATAACCGATACACGCAATCCATCCAATGCAATCCCACCACAAACTGGTCCAAACACTATACCAGTAGACACCAAACCATACGAACTTTCATAAATAAAAAATAATGGCTAAAAGCCATAATTTTTTTTTAATTTTTTAATTATTATAGATATTTTCGCTTTGTATTTTAGCAATAAAGATAGTTCATAAGCATAAAATAATAAATAAAGGTGAAAAGAAAATAATGTTTACTCCATCATTTGAATGAGTATTTTTTCTATATTGTTTAGCTTCAACATAACGTTTACGTCTGTTTGATCTTTTCCAGCTAGTATTTGGTATATTTCAAATATGTTTGCTAGACCCTCTTTTATCATTGTGTTTTTCTTATCGTCAGGCTTTTGCAATGTTGATACTGTGCTGTCTGTCACGTTTTCGACAGGGTCTAACTGTGCAGAGGCAGTTTGCCCAATTGTGTTTTGTAAACTCCCTGTTGTAAAAACAACTATCAAAAATATTGATATTTTGGCTAGATTATTCATATATATGATATTTTTTCTTATTATAAAAGTAATCCTTTAATTAATATTATAAAAAGGGTCACCATAAATCCTAACTAGGATTATAAATGAATTATTCTCAATTAAAATCCTGGTTTATTCACTAGGTATTAGTTATCGAGATGCAATTAATAATTTGTTACTGTCCTTCTACCTTGCTGCATCTTTGACAAAATCTTTCCAGTTCCATTTTTGTGTATATTATAAAAGCATTATCAAATTGTATTGTGGATTATGACTCTGGCTCCCTCCTGATGTTGTTTTCATTGTGTTTGCCATTTTGATAACATGTCTATATATTATGTTCTCACATTAAATGAATTAGAAGATGGATTCGTTTATGAATCCATTAATGCCGTGACAACAAGTAACAATAAAATACTCCCTGAATTGTATAACTACATTTTGTTTGGGTGAGGAAGAAGGGGGAGATCCTCTCTATCGTTTAATTCTGTAGGTAATAGTCTCAGGCAATGGATTATCAATTCCATATTTTGAAGTGTTGGTGCTAAAGTTATAATGTGGATAATGTGTATGTTGTCTTTTCATATGTTTTTTTTAGTTTATTAAAGTATTTGAGATAAAAATATGTGCTAAGATTCTTTTAAAAGCCAAAAATATGGTATTAGCCATAAGTGATCATGAGTTTTTATTCTCTATTCTCAATTGTTTTTTCTTTGTTAATTTTATGCTCTAATGTTCCTATTGCATTTTCAATTGAGAATGAAAATAATGGTCTGTCCTATACTACAAAAAACTGTAATAATGAATCCTGTATAGAGACGACATGCTTTGAAAATAAGCCATGCATTATTAAAGATTCAAAAGACTTGCCAATAAAATCAACAAGCTCAAATGATGAAAACCGTCAATTGCTTGATGATTTTGATTTAAAGGATTTGGAATTTATGGATATCTTTGACAATTTCTATGATTTTAAATAGCATCCTGTTATAATTTAATAATTATTAATGCAAATTAATGGTTATTAAATTAACAAAAAAATAGCATATTATGATAATATTATAATTTTTTAGAATCTAATTAGAATTTTTATATATTAAATAATAAACTTTATAATCTACCAAAAACCTTCTGTGACCGTTGGCAATAGATACTGGTGATACAACATGGATGTTTATCTCAACTGGGCTTGTCATGTTAATGATTCCTGGTTTAGGTTTTTTTGAAGCAGGATTGCTCAGGCTTAAAAATTCATTATCTGTAATAATGCAAACATTTACGGGGCTCGCACTGTTATCCACTTTGTGGTTTGTCATTGGGTTTACTCTAGTCTTTGCACCTGACGTTGGTGGTGTTATAGGGGATCTCTCATGGATTTTCTTTGATAACGTTCCTTTTAGTGATTCAGTTAAATGGGCACCCACAATACCTGGAGTTACTTTTGGGACATTTCAGATGATGTTTGCCGTAATAACACCATTACTAATTACAGGGGCTTTTGCTGAACGCATGCGATGGAGTGCTTTTTTTATATTCGCAATCGTATGGAGTTTGGTGATTTACTATCCACTTGCTCATTGGGTATGGGGAGGCGGATGGCTAGCTCAACTAGGGGTCTTTGATTTTGCGGGAGGTATTGTTATACATACTAGTGCTGGTATGGCCTCGATAGCCGCGGCATTGGTGCTAGGACGACGTAAAAATTACGGTCCCCAAATTATGGTGCCTCATAACATTCCCCTAGCTGCAATTGGTGGAGCTCTACTATGGTTTGGCTGGTTTGGATTTAATGGGGGAAGCGCTTTAGCATCAGGTGCTCTTGCTGCTAATGCATTGTTGGTAACTCAAATCGGTGCCTCTACCTGTGCCATTACCTGGGTGCTAATTAGTTGGAAAAGAACGGGAAAACCTACAGTTACTGCTGTGATAAACGGTGCGATTTGTGGTTTAGCCGGTGTTACCCCTGCTGCAGGATTTATTAGTGGTCAACACGGCTTTATTTTGGGTATTGTTTTAGGGTTTGCATCATACTATGGCATTGTTTTATTGAAAGAGAGGTTAAAGATTGATGATGCTTTAGATGTAGGTTCTATTCACGGTATTACTGGTATAGTGGGGAGCCTGGCTATAGGTATCTTTGCAAGCCAATCTATCAACCCTGCAGGCCCTGTCGGTTGGTTATATAGTGGCAGTCCAATGCAGTTAATAATTCAAGGTTTTGGTGTTGGTGTTGCTGCGCTTATGGCATTTGTTGGAACTATTGTAATAATGAAACTAATTGACTATACTGTGGGATTGAAGGTAAATGAAGATGAGGAAGATCTTGGACTTGATATATCACAACATGCGGAAGCAGGATATAGTGATAATAAATAGTCTTTTTTATTTTTATATCCCTTAACAATACATTCTTTTCTTTTTTCTCTTTTTTCACCAATTAAAAATATAATAGAATATTGTCATAAGATTTTAACACATTCTTTTTATAGTTTGTTTTAAATTTTTAATCAATGTTCATAAATTTATCAAGGTATGCTAAGAACTTGGTGTTGGTCTCTGCGACAATAATTGTCAGTTCTATCCTTTTGTTGGGAGCAAACACATTAAGTAACATAAATGCACAATCCGCAGAGGAAATCAATATTTCTGTCGATTCCACAAACTTTGCGCCTTTGACACTCGATCCAAACGCTAATCAGTTAAAAGTTATTGTAGCCTATGAAACTGTAGATCCGCAATTAGTAAATACCAAAATTAATGGGGTAATGGAAGTAATTGCAGAAAACGGAACATTAGTAAAGATTTCCTCATTTCCAAATGGATTTGATTTAGCCGAAAATGGCAGAATTCAGTTTGCATCTTCTTTCGCAGATGACGCAATGCAATCGGCTACAGCCAACATTGTTTTGATGGACCTGAATAAAACTGATGTGTTATCTAATGCAGTAACTACTGAAGTTGCGTTAAACCAGACTGATGATGCATCAGCATCCGGTTCCTAATAACCCAATTTTTTTCCTTTTTTATATAAAATTTACATTAAAAAAAATAAATATTAAAGATCTTGCATTATAAATTTATCATTATACTTAGTTTATGGTAAAAATATATATTACATTATTTTAGTAAAATCTTATAGAAGAACTTATTAAAGGTGCGCAACGAGATACCTTAAATGGCAACAACCAAAATAAATTTGGCAATACTATCAGCTCTTTTTGCACTTGCCCTTTTAGTGGCACCAACAAGTGTTATGATCGTTCAGGCACAAAATTATGATTCAGGTGAAGAATACGAAGGTTTCACATTCAACCAGGATGACGCAGATGCAGGGGATGCAATAGAAGCATGCGATGGAGAAGAAGAATGTGAAGAATGCATAGAACTTAGAGACGAATTGCAGGGTCTTAAAGGATACGAAGCAGTCAAATGCTTAAAAGATCCAGAAAATAGTTATTAAATAAATAATTAATAAACTATTTTTATGCCCTTAAAGGGTTCTCACCAACTTTCCTTTATTTTGATATAATTTCACAGCTTTCTTCTTGTATTACTTTTGAAAATATTGTGCATACCGATTCCTTAAATTTAATCAGCAAATCTAATTTTCCTCTATTTCAAACTATTATTTTGTTTTAATATTTCAGCAACAAAAATTTGGAAACAATTATTTCTCCAGATATAAATAATTAGGTTTTGCTGTGACACAATCACATTAATTAAATTTAGAGATGTTTATTATGTATATTTTTATTGGTCATTAGTATTTATAAACATATTAACTAACAGACAATGTTTAAATTACGTTAGACAAAAATTAGGTTTACCTAACAATGCTAAAGAATTGTGGTCTATATAATGAAATTTCAGTGTTTACCTTGTCATTTGTTTTTGTTCCTGCTGCCAATTTTTCAATAAATAAAAATATGCTAAAGTTGCTTGGTGGCGTATTCATCCTTTTGGTTGTATTTAGCATATCTATTAACAGTGATGGTCTTGTAAAAGCGCAGGAAAATTCCACTGCTGGGAAAAAACCTATTCCACTTTCAAATGAGGATATTTTAATTTTAAATATTAATCTCCATAGGATAACCACCCAACTTGATATTGTTTTAGATAAAATAAACAAAGGAAACAATACTTTGCTGTTTGAGCATTCTTATATTCCACATTCTGTAACTTTTCCAACAGTAAAGAACCTTACCAATGCTGTGGATGAAAACAAATCTAGACTTTTGGAGAATTTGCTTACTGACATTCCACTGCAAATCAAATCAGATCAAAACTCATTATTAGCTAAAAATGAGATAATCAGCGCTAAAAATATTATAAATGATTATTATTCCATGCTAAGGGATTCTTTGTCCAAACAAGAGCATTTTATCATGGAGTCTCAAACCTTGTCCTATTTGCTAAAAGACTCTGACGTCTCATATGAAGCCTTTAAAAACTCTTCAAATAACATTGAGGATGGTTTACTAAATTATGGATTGGTGGATTATGAAAGTGCTTTAGGTTTAGTTAACCAATCTAACTATATCTATGATTCACTTAAACCCAACATAACTGGTGAAAAAGCAAATGAAATTGCCTTTTTTATTACAAACCTAAATACCATTTTGTCAAACAGAAGCGACAATACTGAAGAGTATTCAAAATTAGTTGATGCCATTGAAAGGGATTTAAACGAATTCAATAACATTATTATGTCAGAATCCAATAATTCTGACAATGGGTCCTATCAAGTTTATTTTAATACAATTGAAAACCAATTGGATAATGCAATAACATCCATTAGGGATAACAATGATTATCAAAGTGCAGATAAAAATGCGTCTTCTGCATATTTGGACAATTACGAATATCTTGAAGCACCCATCGAAAAAGCAAATTCTACACTAATGATAGAAACAGAAGTATACATGAGGGAGAACCTTCGAGATTTAATTAAACAACAGGCTCCCCTTATTGAAATTGAAAGCTTGGTTTCTAAAATAAAGAATAATTTGGAGATCTCAAAGAAACTATTAGAATCAGAAAACAGTATGCAGATTACCAATACCGTTGATTCCTCCACCTCCAACTCTTCGTCATCATTTGTTCCCAATACCGCTAATATTGACTCACTAAAACAAGGTTTTGGCGTTTATACCGGGGAGCGAAGATCAATGGGCGAGGCATCTGACACATTTAAAGGTCAGGTGCGAGGCGATATCGATACCATTAGGATAAAATTAGATGATGTGTCAAGGTATTACGGCCAAAATGATTCCTCACAGGCTCTCTCTGCAACTAGGTCTGCCTATCTTGATAGTTATGAGAATATTGAAATTCCGTTAAGGCCTATAGATCCGGATTTTACTTTGGAAATGGAAATAAGATTTGCTGAATTGCGCAATCTTATTAGCTCACAGGCTACAGTTGGTGAAGTTACATCTAAAATCGCTGAGATAAAAAACGGATTGGATGAATCAGAGCGCCTGGTATCCGGTACCGCGGCCGTTGCACCCACAAT
>JACDHC010000197.1 GCA_013821245.1 Candidatus Nitrosopumilus sp. | reverse complement strand
CCCATTAACATACTGATCCCTAGGAAGCAAAAAAAAACGGGATTTTTTGCGGGGTCAAACACAATCATAGCTGCAGCATCGCTGTTAGGCGACTCAGAAAAATGATTCAGAATCTGTAACAGTTACAACTTAATTTTACCATTATGATAGGCATATTCAACACAGCCTCATAGTTTTTTAAAAAAAAGAACTTGTTTCAAAGGTCCAATGGTCTAATGTCCAAAACATAATTCTGTCTCCAGCACAGGGATTTTGAATCGGTGCCTCTGGATTAATGTATGGTGGTTTGGTGTGAACCATAGTTAAAGCAGTGCTATCACACTGTGTCATTATTGCAAATTATTCAGAATAACAAGTCCATCAATAATTCTGGTATGCTACTATTCAAACAAGTTCACAATGTAAAAAGGAGAGGAACATGCAGAAAAGAATGAGTTTACGAATTTACAAATTCACCATCAAGAACCATAAAGGATTGTCAAGCCATCAAACAGCCCCGAGACAAAAGAAGATGGGTCAAGACAGTTGAATCGTCATCTCACCTGTATTGGTATCCCTTTTATCAGAATTTCATTATCCAAATCAACAGCAGAGCAGCAGCAAAAAAAAAATACAGTATAGACTCTGATCACAATGACAGATCTTTCTTTTTTATTGGCCTTTTTGCAAATATTCCGTATACCTTGGGGGCAGGTAGAATACCTTTTCTGGCTTTATCTTAAGAATAATTCTCTTTTTATCTGGTGAATGAGAAGGATACCTTTCAGCGTTAAGGTATCTCCTCGCAAGCTTATCTATATGTTCATCAGCGCCCTCGGTCGTCTGTTCAATTACCACCCCCTTAACGGTCAGCATGCTATAGGGATTATCTTCATCAACCAAAGAGATTGATACCCGCGGGTCTCTGGATACATTCTTTTGCTTTATGCGGTCCTTAGCGGTATTCACCAAAATTATCCCCTCATTATCCCCTTCATTTGCTACTATATCCACCCATGTAGGAGTTACCTGTGGTGAGCCATCTTTGTTTACTGTGCCTAAAAAACCAAAATTTCTGCCCCTAAAGAATTTGATAATCGGTTCTGCTGTTATGTCATTTCTTTTATAACTATTGTTATCGGCGGTTTTCTCATTCTTCTCATTATCCATTATCTTAATACCAAATATCAATATTAATGGTGCAAAAATAAACGTTATAGATAAAAAAGGCAGTAAACCACAATAACACTCCAAAAAATTCAAACGTCTTCCATAACGTATGGCCCAATCCAAGGGTCATCAGCAGCAGCATAATATCACCATTATCCCATCTCAAATAAAAGATTAGCATTGATTGGGAACTCGTTTCCAACACCAATTTCTATTTCTCTATTTTATGATAGTAGTAGCGATAAAAAGAAAAATGGCAGTTACAATGGTGGTTCCGAAACATTTGCAGATTGTTTACACGACATGCCTACAATGGAAGAATCCGATGCCTTTGGAAATAATCAGAAGTGTTTGGTGTTTGCATTAACAATCATATGCAGGTGAGTGCCATATTTCCACAATCAACAAACAAAGATAGAGATAACAATAGTAAATTGTTTTATTTGCTAAAACCATTATGGCTAACTATTTTTTGTCCCATATCTTTACCAAATAAAATAAATCTATTCTCCTAATCGTCTTGTCCAATTTACAAGGTTTTCAAGCAACTGTCTCAAGAACTTTTGGGTATTTTCGTCAGCCAACCTGCCGCTTTCATCGAATTTATCCTGTGCGAACGTAACCATAACTTCAGGTCTGTTGACTGGATACATATTTAGAAATACAAATATCTGTCGAAGATGATATTGGGCCCTCGCACCACCCAACATACCAACTGATGCACTCATTATGGCAACGGGCTTTCCATCAAATGGATTATCCCCATAAGGCCTTGAAGCCCAGTCGATTGCATTTTTTAAAACCCCAGGTACGGAAAAGTTGTATTCCGGAGTTGCAACTAGAATTGCGTCTGCATCCCTTATTTTGGATTTGAGGTCTTTTACCTTCTCGGGCATCATATCACTTTCTATGTCCTGGTTGAATGCTGGAATTCCATCAATATCAAAAATTTCCAGGTTTGCATCCTCTGGCATAAAATCTGCAGCAGCACGTAACAGGGACTTGTTATAAGAGCCCGCCCTGAGGCTTCCTGCAAAACCAAGAACTTTTAACTTGCCACTCATATACCTTAGGAGTTGCCTACTTGTTCTTTAGGTTTTTTGCACTCTAACTCAGCCATGCAATAATAAACAATTTTCTGCCGCGAATGAAGGTATTCCCTCTTCAGTCAAGGAAAAGGGGAAAACACAACGCAATTCAAACATAACAAAAACACTCACATAAAAAGTCGGTAAAAGTAGGCCTAAAATGGCTAAGGCTGACGATGATAAGATATAACGTTTCATGGTCACGGAGTTGATCTTTTTTTATAAAGTACTCTACTTTTAGTTTCTATTGTAAACAGTATTGAACATCTATCTTGTTGTGCAAACCGAAATGGCATATGCATATATGAACAAGAGCAACAACTGGATCAAAGAAAAAAAAACAACATTCAATAAAAATTGAGTTGGGTTGTGGCAATTGGAGATTACAGGTCTGGTGATTTAAAAGTGTCCGTATTAACCAGGCCCATGGCTCTCAACAAAATTTTTCCACACATAATGAAATATAGCTGCTGCGTCAATTACTCTTATTGTTGAGCGGATAAATCTATCGCGTGAAAAAGCGTCAAAATAAATCATATGCAGTATATCGACTTTATGGAGTTCATCTACATTAGGAATGGCCATTATACCAACATCCAAAAGTAAGAGTTTAACCTTAAGATCATACCAAAAGTCATGCTTATGCTCCTTTGGAGATAACTTGTAGCTATTTTGTAGTTCCGGATGCATTGTACTTAAATAATGTATTGTAATACGGTCAATTCCTTTTTCTACACCAACAAAAACCGCATTTTGACCATCTATTACAACTTTAAAGAGAAAGTGAAACTTAGAATCATCAATTGTGTCATACGACCATTTCTCATCCGATACCCACCGAATGATTTTTTCTTGAATCCCAGAAAGGTCTAACAATGCTGTTGTTTAAAATAAGTAACAAGTTATTTTTACTTAGCTATAACACAGGCCATTAATTTACGGTTATTGTTAAGGCGTGCCAAATCTAACCCGCATGTTATTGGAGTTGCCCATCACAACAATAGAGACAAACTTTCAGAGATATTATTTGTGTTTGATCCATAGGCAACTAATGGAAAGAATTTGTGAATATTAATATCCCCTTGTGCTAGCAGCGCAATGGCTGCCAAGTTTATCAATTGGATTTTTATATATACATGTGGGTTTACAATCAAAAAACATTAAGCGCAATTTAGCATATGACCCACATGATGACAGGTGGTCATAAAAAACACCCATGCCAGACTCCAAATGCGTATTGACAGCAGCAGCAGCAGCAGCAGCAGCATTCTCTTTGCATATCTAATTCAAATTGGACAAATTGGATATTAAAATAGCGTTAATACATATAATATAATGCTACACAACAACACAACAACATAAGGTCAGGCTCTACAAATGACCATTATTACAATTTGGATGATGATCCTATTTTTATGATAATATTTGTAAATCTTTTTTTATTCTATATAACAAATTCATATACGCCATGTGCACAAATAGGACATCTAGTATACTGTATGTCGTTTCTATAGACCGAATCAGGCAGTGTAGATACCATCCAGAAACAATTTTCACATATTAGAAAATGCTTTTTTTTATTAAAGGTTAGTCTATTATATCTAAACTTTTTAGTATTTTTTTCTATAATCTTTTTA
>JACDHC010000196.1 GCA_013821245.1 Candidatus Nitrosopumilus sp. | reverse complement strand
GCCCTGACCTGATACTCAAACCCTCTTTGAATCCTTGCTAAACTTCTTCTCTGTCAGTTCCCACTATTACAGATTCTCTGTTATTGGATTGAAAATCATAGTAAATTTCTTCATCTATTATCTTGATTACCCCTAAATGAATGTCTATTTTTATAGGCTTAAACTCTACTCCGTCAATCGTATCGGGCTTAAAAAAGAATTGGGCCAATATTTATTCCATTTTGTTTATTTGAGGGACCATTATAAATTCCATCACCATTATACCCCATTTTTTATCAACATCTAAAGATTCACTGATGTTGCCGTTGCTAATCTTAAAACAATCATAATGCGTTATTAAACTGATACTAATATCTCTGTATGTGTATCACTTGGGATATACTTACCTCAGATAGTAACAACATGAATTTGTATTAATAAAAGTGGAACCAAAAGAAGATATATTTTGTAACTGCGTAAATAACTATGGTGGCCTGGGCTTGGACTTGGGATTGAAGCCAAAAATAACGTTTTATTCTTAATAGTTGTGCTTGAAAAAGACGGACTGTAAAAAAATGCAATGTCCCTTCACTCACAAGGAATACAGTCAGGTACCTGTTCCAAATACTTTATGGGTGATGATGTTAATGGTTTTGATAACTTGCATACCCATGTTGGATTGACAGGAATATGAGGAAACATCTCATCTGCATAAAATGTGTTAACGTTTAAAGAACCTGTATAACCAAAAAATTTATAAAGTTAGTTTAAAAACCCGACTAAGTATAGTCTGCTGCGGCTTTTGACTCTTCTCCTTCTCCTTTTACTTTAGTTCCATTTTCGGGCTTTTTTGGAACTCTTTTTATTTTATCTACGGCATCTTCAATGGATTCTTTTATTTCAGACATATCATATTGTAATGAGAACAGGATATAAAAAAATAGTGTTAAAAATGTAAAACCTGTCAATATTTTTTTCCTACAAACCTTCACAAATCCATATGACATTTGTAATCTCTTGCTTTAAGTCATGCAGAAAACTTGAATAAAAAGAATTGGATGTGTTATTGATAAATTGATATTCTTTTTCATATGCCTGAATAAGTTTTTTTGATATTGGATTATTACTTTCAACAATGGTTGCAACAACCTGAGAATGTGAAGATTAGTATAGATCGTTTGTGAACCAGAATACCATGAAACCGCAAATGACATTCAAAGTTGTAATTATTCCACAAACAATGAATAAACAATTATGGGGTTCCTCGGTAGATTAATGTGCTTAATGTCCTTCCCAAAGATATCATGTCATTTATAGCTGCTATTAACCAATCTTTTCGGAAACTGGGTGATTTGGAGTTTGAAACGTTTGAGTAAAATTTGATTTGCCTGACTGAAACTGCCTTCGACTTTGACGATTTAACCAAGGAAAAATAGAAAATTGCCAAAATTAATCATGAATTCAACTAAAGTGTTGGCTATATAAAATCCATCAATGTAAGTTGATTATTTTTTGTTTCAATGTATCTGCTTCCAATAAGATGCGGAAAATCAAAGAACATCCCCCTGCTCATTACCGCTTGCTTTAAATTTTCAATTATGGTGTCTGAGTAAAACTTGTCTACCGTTAGATTGTAGCCTTGTTTGAGGGGCTCAATAAAATGGTAAAGCCTGGTATATTCTTCAATTGTGTTGTTTCCCTTGTGAAGTAGTTTAAAAATAGTTTTCATCCTTTCCCATATGTCTGCTCTTAGCCTTAAAGTTGCACCAAAAACGAATTTTACGCCTGCCCTAAGACAATTATCAAGTATGGATTCAAAATCCATTGGCGAATCTGTAACAAGTGGAATAATCGGGTCTATATTTACAGCACATCGAATACCAGAGTCGCTAAATTTCTTTATCACCTCAAACATTACAGATGCTGGTGGGGTTCCTGGTTCTATTGTTCGCCTGATAAGTTCATTGCAAGTTGTAATTGACCAAACTAGAAAGCAGTTATCTTTGTATTGTTTATGAAGTTCCAAGTCTCTTGATATCAGTGTTGATTTTGTAAACACATAGTAAGGAACATTGTATTTCTGCAAAACTTTAACACATCTTCTTGTTAACTCAAACTTTAATTCTGCTGGTTGGTACGCATCCGTGGCTGATGATATCATGACTGGTTCCATGGCCTTTGATTTCCAGGCTTTCAGTTGATTTTCAAGCACTTCGGGTGCATTGCTTTTGGCGTATATTTTATTATAAAATTCTGGTGACCATACATAAGTTGCGTAACAATAGCCACACCTGTGCTGACACCCTTGATACAAATTCAAGGTATGGCCTTTATAGTCCCTTACAGCAAAGGGATGAAGCACTGATTTGCTAATTTTGCTGTCAAATTCTGGAGCTTTTTTGCTGTACCACAGACGCATTATACTAATTGCTTAATACGATTATGGGATAATTAAATTAAATTAAATTCAATTATATTTAATCCTAACCATAGATATTGATTTCCTGACCGATAAGCATAAACTAGGAGTATCGCTGGTGATTTTAGACTTCGATGTGATTCTTGCATGCTTAAAACGACTTGTGGGATACCTTTATCCGCATTTGACAAATATGGTTTAAAGATATGTATGGAAATAAAAGTATAGTTTTACTGACTGTTCACTGTTTCTTATACTCACTGTTGGGCCTGTTAGTTTTATGGATGGCCACCATCGCCTTTTTTTATCTCATTTCATCCATGTATAGTATTTCCCAAATATGCCCATTAATGTCCTCAAAACTACGTTCATACATCCACCCGTGGTCTTGCGGCTCTCTGTATTCTGTGCCTCCGGCCTCAACAACCTTGTTTATCATCTGATCTACTTTTTCTCTGCTTTCGGCTGATAACGCCACTATCATTTCGGTATTTTGTGCAGTGTCGCAAATTTCTTTTTTGGTAAAAGTTTTAAAAAATTTTTCAACCAAGAGCATTATGAATATATCCTCACCAACAATCATGCATGTAGCATTCTCATCGGTGAATTGGGGATCAAAACTAAAACCAAGTTTAGTAAAGAACTCTATTGTTTTGTTGAGATCTTTTACTGGTAAATTCAAAAAGATTTTTGTAGTCATTGTATCCGAATAAAAATTAAAGAGTATAAGCGCTTTGAAATAAGAAGTTACTTGTTGCCTTATGACTAACAAAACATATGGAAACTTGTCATGCTTAATACAAACTCTCTATAGATGGCCATAAGGTATTCTCAAGACTGTGGGAAATACCTCCATAGGAATTCAAAATTGAAAAGCCCTCAGATATATAAAAAGTAATATAATAATACAATGACAGTTATGGATCAAAACAGACAACTGACAGAAATAATTGCATAGACAAAATTCTTTTTGTGCGAATAATATAAGCAATTGGTCAAAGTTAATGATTTGGGGAAAATGATATCAATAAATGCAAAATTCTAACAATGATCTAAAGATATTGTTGTGTTTTCGCTGTTCAAATATGATGCCACAATTTGTATACTAAAATACAATTTGAAAACTATGGATGGTTAGAAATGGGCGGAATTAGGGTATGATGATTATATCATGAATAAATAAAATGGAGTTTTGGTTTAGTCCATTTTGGAGTTCGTTTCAGCAAAACCTGTTATAATATTAGTTAAAGTCGATGATATATTATAATTATTACACATGTTGTTTGAAAAATAAAAAAAGATTTATTCTAAAACAAATCTTATATACATTATTTACCTAAATTATTGTTATATGTCATTCTTATTTTTATATAAAAAGATTATAGAAAAAAATACTAAAAAGTTTAAATATAATAGACTAACCTTTAATAAAAAAAAGCATTTTCTAATATGTGAAAATTGTTTCTGGATGGTATCTACACTGCCTGATTCGGTCTATAGAAACGACATACAGTATACTAGATGTCCTATTTG